>JALZLQ010000071.1 GCA_030858605.1 Chloroflexota bacterium | reverse complement strand
GCGCGTGCCGCGTCTGAACTGGTGGCGTATGCCGTCACGGGGCGGCCGACCAGCGGCGCCTCCCCCAGCCGGACGGTCTGCTTGATCATGTTCTGGAAGATGTGGTGGTCGCCCATGGACTTCAGCTACTCGAGCATGTCGCGACCCAGCAGGGTCCGACCGTCGAAGAAGGTGGGCAGCAGGCCAAGGATGCGGAGCTCCGAGTTCAGGCCGCGATTGCGGATCTGGTTGATCACGTCGACCAGGGCATTGAAGCCCTTCAGGGCGTAGTACTGGGTCTGTACCGGGATGATCACGCTTTCCGCCGCGACCAGGGCATTGATCGTCAGCAGCCCTAGCGTCGGCGGGCAGTCGATCAGGATGTAGTCGTAGTTGGCGCCAGCCCACTGATCGATGGCCTCGCGCAGGGCGTGCTCCCGACCGATGGCGCTGAAGAGTGTGTTCTCCGTTGCCGACAGGTCGATGTCCGACGGCGCGACATCGATGCCGGCGGTCTGGGTCGGGATGACCACGTCCTGGAGGGTGACGTCGGCATCGATCAGGACGTTGGCGATGGATCGGTCGATGGTGCGCGGGTTGAGCCCCAGGCCCACGGTCAGGTTGGCCTGCGCGTCCATGTCGATACACAGGACTCGATGTCCGTGCTCCGCCAGGGAACCGGCGAGGTTGATGGCGGTGGTGGTCTTGCCGACTCCGCCCTTCTGGTTGGCGATGGCGATGACTCGGGCCAAATCGTCCTCTCGATAGCGCGCTGTTCGCGGGCGGATCTCCATGGAACGGGGCCCGCTGGAGTGAATCTAACAAAGAACGACCCGTCGCCCGACCTCGTGTTATCCACATTCCTGACGGTTCGTCCACCGAATCGGTGGAAAAGTGGCGAGCGCTGAGCCCCTCCCTGGAGCGCTCGAGTGCGCTGGTACGATACGGCGCGCTCGCGGCGGTCCGGTCAGCGGCAATGAAGGAGGCAGGCTTGGCGACGGAGGGCGGAGAGGTCGAACGGCTGCGACACATGCGCGCGCAGGCACAGCTGGGCGGCGGCCAGGAGCGCATCGATCAGCAGCACGAGCGTGGAAAACTGACGGCCAGGGAGCGCCTCGACCTGCTTCTGGACCCGGACTCGTTCGTGGAGTTCGACGCATTCGTGACCCATAGAGCGACGGACTTCGGGTTGGAGTCGCAGCGCTATCTGGGCGATGGCGTCGTGACCGGGCACGGCACCATCGAAGGCCGCCTCGTCTTTGTGTTCAGTCAGGACTTCACGGTCTTCGGCGGCTCGTTGTCGGAGACACACGCAGAGAAGATCTGCAAGATCATGGACCTGGCCATGAAGGTGGGGGCCCCGATCATCGGCCTAAACGACTCCGGCGGAGCGCGCATCCAGGAAGGGGTCGTGTCGCTGGGTGGCTACGCTGACATCTTCCTGCGGAACACGCTGGCCTCTGGGGTGGTCCCGCAGATCTCGCTGGTGATGGGCCCCTGCGCAGGTGGCGCCGTCTACTCGCCGGCCATCACCGACGTCACGATCATGGTCGAGGGCACGAGCTACATGTTCGTCACCGGCCCGGAGGTCGTCCGCGCCGTGACCCACGAGGACGTTGACCGCGAGCGGTTGGGCGGCGCCTGGACACATACGTCTATCAGCGGAGTGGCACATCTTGCCGCTCCTGACGAGGCGCAGGCTCTGGCCGTGGCGCGCCGGATACTGGGGCACCTGCCGCAGAACAACCTCTCCGAGTCGCCGCGCCTCGAGTCGTCAGACGACGCGGGCCGGGTGGACGCTGCTCTCGACTCGATCGTCCCCGACGCTCCATCTCAGCCATATGACATGCACGACGTCATCACCAGGATCGTGGACGGCGGCGACTTCCTGGAGTTGCAGCCGACCTGGGCTGCGAACATCATCGTGGGCTATTGCCGCTTCGACGGTCAGAGCGTGGGCATCGTCGCTCAGCAACCCGCCGTGCTCGCGGGTGCGCTGGACATCGATGCTTCGGACAAGGCCGCTCGCTTCGTGCGGACCTGCGATGCCTTCAACGTGCCGCTGTTGACGCTGGTCGACGTGCCGGGATTCCTGCCGGGGGTCGCTCAGGAACACGGCGGGATCATCCGACACGGCGCGAAGCTGCTGTACGCCTACGCGGAAGCGACAGTGCCCAAGATCACCATCATCACACGCAAGGCTTACGGCGGTGCCTACGACGTCATGAGCAGCAAGCACATCCGTGGCGACGTCAACCTTGCCTGGCCCACCGCGCGCATCGCGGTGATGGGCGTGGAGGGCGCGGTCAACATCATCTTCCGCGACCGACTCGCGGGCGCAGAGGATCCAGAGGTCGAACGACGGAAGCTGACCGACGAGTACGAGAAGCAGTTCGCACATCCCTACATCGCGGCGGCCCGCGGCTACCTGGACGATGTCATCCTCCCATCCGAGACGCGGCCGCGGATCATCGCCGCTCTGCGCATGCTGGATGGCAAGCGGGAGAGCAATCCCAGGAAGAAGCACGGGAATATCCCCCTCTGATGCTGTCTTTGCGCAAAGACACCCGGCGGGGAATGTGCATGCGGTCGGGGGCTCGCTGGTGATGCGCCAGGTGGGAGAGCCACTCCGCCGCGTCCTCATCGCCAACCGCGGTGAGATCGCAGTGCGCATCATCCGAGCCTGCCGCGCGTCGGGCGTGGAGAGCGTCGCGGTGTACAGCGACGCGGACCGGTCGGCGATGCATACCCGCGCCGCCGATCATGCGGTGAACATCGGTCCAGCGCGGGCGGCCGACTCCTACCTGTGCGGCGAGCGTATCGTCCAGGCCGCCCTGGGAGCGGGCGCGGACGCGGTCCATCCCGGCTACGGCTTCCTCTCCGAGCGTGCCGATTTCGCCACCGCATGCGAGGCGGCCGGCCTGGTGTTCATCGGGCCATCGCCTGAGACGCTGGCGGGCCTCGGCGACAAGCTCGCGGCCCGGCGGGCCGCCGTCGCCACCGGAGTGCCCATCGTGCCTGGCACGCTGGAGCCGCTGTTGACGGCTGCGCCCGATGCGATGGCCGGGGTCTCCGCGGAAGCATCTCGCATCGGCTGGCCGCTGCTGGTCAAGGCGGCGGCCGGCGGCGGTGGCCGGGGCATGCGCCGAGTAGACGGTCCGGAAGACCTGGCCCCCGCGATCGCGGCCGCGACCCGGGAGGCGACTGCCGCCTTCGGTGACGGTGCCGTATTCCTGGAGCGATTCGTGGAAGGCGGACGCCACGTCGAGGTCCAGCTGCTGGGTGACGCTCATGGCATGGTGGTGGCCTTGGGGGAACGGGACTGCTCGGTCCAGCGGCGCCACCAGAAGCTGGTCGAGGAAGCCCCTGCGCCTGGGCTGACAATGGAACAGCGGCAGGCACTTCATGCTCTTGCCGTTCGCGTTGCCACGAGCGTGGGGCTGAGAAATGCAGCCACCGCCGAGTTCCTGATGACGCCGGAGGGCGAGTTCTTCTTCCTGGAGGTGAATGCGCGGCTGCAGGTGGAGCACGGCGTGACCGAACTCATCACGGGCATCGACCTGGTTAGTGAGCAGCTCTCCATCGCGGCGGGCATGCCCCTGTCGGCGTCTGTGCTCGCTGCTGCGGACCGAGCCGCTGTCCAGACGGCGCATGCCATCGAAGTGCGCATCAGCGCAGAGGACCCGCTGCGCGACTTCGCTCCGCTGCCCGGGACGCTCAGCCGCTGGCGAGAGCCGGGGGGAACTGGGGTCCGAGTCGACTCGGGGGTGGAGGAGGGGACCGTGGTATCGGCGGAGTACGACCCGCTCCTGGCCAAGCTGATGGTGGTCGGACCCGATCGTGATGTCGCTCTCGAACGACTTCGGCGGGCGCTCGACGACTTCGACATCGGCGGGATCCAGACCAC
>JALZLQ010000200.1 GCA_030858605.1 Chloroflexota bacterium | reverse complement strand
CTATTGAGCTGCTCTCAAAATTAAAGACCGAGTCAGATGTCGCCCTTCTGGAGGCACTACCTGAGTCGACGGCCTATGTACCAGGACATGCGTCGGTGCAGGCATTGCGAGTGGCCGTGGCCTCGTTCATGGCCGATCTCCCAGAGTGCGGCCTACGGGCGGACCAAGCCTTGGATGTAGCCAGAGCTCAAGGAGCTTGGGCGTACGAAGCTCGCGCATTGATTCTCAAGGCGGCAACCCGGGAGAGAAGAGAGGGTCTCCGCGTAGCCCTAACGGAAGGCGACAAGAGGGGAGCGCTGGTCCTGACTGAGATGGCGGATGTAGTTGGTCGGAGTCTGTATCTCCTTGATCCGCTTCCCGTCGAAGTCATTGGCTCAATCCAGAAATGGCCAGACCGATGGCTCCCGGTCCTCCGAAGAACGCTTGAGGGCTCACACAAGGCCAATGCGCGGGCCGCGGCGAGCCTACTGGCGCAGTATGGCCTTGCCTCCGACGCACCCAGGCTGGCTGCATACGACAGAACCAACAGGAAGCACCTGAAGGGCATTCGCTTCGCGCGCGATCTCGCAGAGCGTGTGAGCGATCATCTTCACATTCGAGACTTGGGGAGAGTCGAGTACCGGATTGGGGACCGAATCGTTCGGATTTCAGACACGCGAAGGAAGGCTTCCGCCTTGTTGGCATACTTGGTCACCAGGCCCGGTCATACCGCCACGCGGGAGCAGGTCCTGGACGACATCTGGCCAGACTCCGACCCACAGGCAGCCGCCAACAGCCTTCACCAAACTCTCTACTTTCTCCGGCGCGACATCGATCCGTGGTACGACGACGAGTCCTCCGCAAGCTACGTGTTACATGAAGGGGAGATGCTATGGCTCAGTGGAACACTGGTGTTCCCGGAAAGCTCGGCCTTCGATTCGGCGGCAGCGTCAGCGCTCTTGCCCTCTGTCACGCTCAAGGATCAGATCGATGTGCTCGCGATGTATCGCGGCCGGTTTGCCCCGGACTTCGAGTACGAGGAATGGAGCTTGGCGTGGCGCGATCGTCTACATGCGGCGTACCTCGCCTTGGCCAAGGCGACCTTCAAGCGCCTGGTCAGCGGCGATCGTCACGAGGAGGCGGTTCGGCTCTGCCAGGTCGCGCTAGCCACGGATCCCGATGCGCTGGACATCGAGCAGGCCTTGATCTGGGCCTACTGCTCGTTAGGGTCTGACAGCGCCGCATCGAAACAGTACGCCCACTTTGCACATGCCCACCAGTCTGAGCTCGGAGTGGACCCCCCGTCATTGACCTCCCTCCGCGGGCTCCCACTCGACGACCTCTGAGGCACGCACTCCCGAACCCTTAGCCCAGTAAGCCGTTGTGCGTATTGGTCACGTTTCCGGTCGGGCCTAGAGTCCGGGGGTCTTTCAGTACGACAGTACTAGGAAGAAGCGTAGGTAACTCGGACGCGTAGAAGTCTCGCTTGAACTGGGCACTTAGGGCGAAGCTGAGCGGCTAGTGCACCCGACCGACCATAACCGTCAAGTCGGGTCTCGGAGCTTCCGGGAGTCGGCGGAATGGAGGAAGGGCATGGAGCCGAACATGACCACGAAAGCCTGGTAGATCAAGTGCGAAGCCGACTGGTCAGGATCGCAATCCTCACCACTACCCTCATCGGCATCGCCGTAAGCGGTAGCGCGAGCTTGCGGCTGATGTAGTCGGTACTAGTACCGACCAGGTACCAAGGTTCCGGTATGGAGGTGCGACGAGCACCTCCATACTTGTTCTCCGCCCCCGGAGAAGAGCCGCCAACGCCGTGTCCCGATCTCTCAAGCTGCTGCTGGTCGCCGTCGCAGGCGCGGCTGCGAGCCTCTTGGCGGTTTCGTGGTTCCTGTGGCCCATTCCGGCGACCATCGATGGCGGGAGTCCGGGCTTTCCAGGACTGCTATTCTGGAGCCTGGTCGCTGTCGCTGCATCAGCTCACCCGGTTCGCACGCCACGAGGCCAGATTGTGAGCGTTGGCCTTGCCCCGATGATGGCCGTCTGTGCTCTGGGTGGCCCAGCGGCGGCGGCGCTGGTCGCACTGATCGGTTCTACGGAACTGCGAGAAATCCGCGGCAAGGTCCCTTGGTACGGCTCCGTCTACAACCACGCTGCGTGCATGGTGCCGGCCGTCGCCGCAGCTGTAGCGTTCCATCTAGTTGCCGGCGGTCCTTACGCGACGGCCTCCCTGGCCGCCCTCTCCGGCGTCGTAGTGGCTGGGGGCGTCTATTACTCCCTCAACCAGGTGCTGGTCGTGACCGCAATCTCTTTGCGGGACGGACGGCCGCTGAAGGGGCTGCTGCTCGCCGACGTCAAGTCATTCGGTCTGGCACTGGTCGGACTGGCGCCGCTTGCCTGGCTGATGGCCGACGCGTATATCAACGTGGGGCCGTTGAGCATCCTGATCTTCGCCCTGCCGCTGTACACGACGCGGGCCTCCTATCAGAGCGTGGTGGAGCTGCGCGACATGTTCACCCAGACGGTGCGCGCCCTGGCCAGCGCCATCGACGCCCGCGACCCGTCGACCAAGAAGCACAGCGAACACGTGTCCAGCATAGCCACGGACATCGGCAAGGCCATGGGCTGTAGTGAGAAAGAGCTGGAGCAACTGGAGTGGGGCGGGCTGCTCCACGATATCGGCAAGATCGGCGTGCGTGACGCGGTGTTGCTCAAGCCCGGACGCCTGGACCGCGAGGAGCGGATGCTCATGAACGAGCATCCCGTCAAGGGCGAGGAGATCCTGAAGGGCGTCGGAAGGCTGGCGCCGGAGCTGCCCATCATCCGCCATCACCATGAGTGGTACAACGGGTCCGGGTACCCCGACCGCCTGGCCGGCGAGCAGATCCCTTACCTCGCCCGCATCCTCCATGTGGCCGACGCTTTCGAAGCGATGACCGCTTCACGGCCGTACCGACCGGTGCCGTTGACGCGCGAGCAGGCCATGGAGGAACTGCGAAAGTACACCGGCATCCAGTTCGACCCGCGCATGGTCGAAGCCTTCGGCCGCACCAAGTGGGCGGCGGGCTTTCCAGACGCAGAACCCGAGCCAGCACCCGTCCACAAGCCGATCCCCGTCCTCGGCCAGGTGGCAGCCCTGCGAACGAAGGGCGGCCTCTCCCGCACGCAGTCAGTCGACCCGCACTGACGCGCCGCACCGCGCACGGTGGTGTCGCCGCGCGGTGCTTCCGTGACCGACCGGGACGGTACCGTAGCTCCATGAGCCGTGGCGTCCCCTCATGCCCTTTGGCCCGCGCGCGACGCCGGCCGAGCCGTAGCACCGGGGCGCTGTGATCTTCTTCGGCGCCATCGCGGGACTGCTCCTGGGGCTGCTGCTGGGCGGCCGGCTGGACAGCCTCATCAACGTGCGGCTGCGCTTCGCCCTGCTGATCCTGGTGGCCGCGGTCGTGCGCTTCGGGACGCAGGCTGCCCTTGCCCAGCAGGTCGCTCTCGTGGAGCTGCTCAGGGCACCGCTATTCGCGCTGGCCTTCATCGTGCTGGCGGCCGCGGTGTGGCTCAATCGTCGACACTCGGGCCTGTCACTGGTGGCCATGGGCGTGGCCGCCAACGGGATCGCCGTGGCGGTCAACGGCGGCTTCATGCCCGTCTACCTGCCGGCACTCGCCGCCGCTGGCCTCACGCCCGCAGACCTGCAACCGACATTCCATGTGGCGCTGCCCGCGACCGTGGACCTCGGCTTCATCCTGCGCGCAGGGCCGCTGGGCGACATCGTGCCCATCCCATTTCCCCTGATAGCCAACGTCATGAGCCTGGGCGACGTGATGATCTCCATCGGCCTGGGCTGGTTCATCCTCAGCACGCTGCTGCGCGGCGATCCGTCACCGGACCCCGCTGGCGTCTCCCTCTGGCGGGGCCGTCCGGGCGACGCACCCATTCCTCCGACGGCCTTCGACCGGCCGATGGTCCTGGGAGGGGGCATGGGTCCAGGGCTGCCCATGTCGCTGGCCAGCGACGCCACCACGGAACGACTCCCCGGCCGGCCGGCAGCTCCCCTGGGGCGGCGAGCACGCGACCACCCCTATGTGCGGTTGGCGCTGGACGCCCGCTTCAGTGCCTTCTGGCTGGGACAGACGCTCAGCATGTTCGGCGACCGCCTGCATCAGGTCGCGCTGGGCGTGATGGTCCTGACCGTCACCGATTCCGTGCTGGCCACGGCCCTGGTCTTCCTCACGGCGATGCTCCCCAACCTCGTGGTGGGGCCCATCGCCGGAACCTTCGTGGATCGCTGGGATCAGAAGCGAGTGATGGTCGCTTCCGACCTCATCCGGGCCGTCCTGGTGTTCACCATCCCGGCCGCCGCCAGCGTCGACATCGCCCTGGTCTACCCGTTGGTCTTCGCCATCACCGCGGTGAGCCTGTTCTTCCGGCCCGCCAAGGCCGCCGTCGTACCCAGGATCGTGCATCGGGACGACCTGCTGGCTGCCAACAGCGCGACCTGGACGGGCGAGACGATGGCGGACATCCTGGGCTATCCGCTGGCCGGCCTCTTCGTGGGCGTGCTGGGCAGTCAGTTGGAGCTGGCCTTCTGGGTCGATGGTGCGACCTACATCGTGAGCGCCCTGCTCATCGCCAGCATCGCCATCCCCGCGGCCGTACGCATCGCCTCAGAGCACGCGGCTGGGGCGCTGCGCACCTTCGCCACGGAGATGAGGGACGGCTGGCGGATCCTCCGCCGGCAGCCTGTGCTATTCCAGAACACGGTCGTCAGCACCTTCGCGCAACTCTCCATCGGCGCCAGCATCGCGCTGATGGCCGTGTTGGCACGAGACGCGCTGGAGGAGGGTCCGAACGGCTGGGAGCTGCGATTCGCCGCCCTCGAAACGGCCATCGGCGTGGGCAACCTGGCCGGCGGCGTGGCCGTGGGCCTCATAGGCGCGCGCTTTGGCAAGGGACGCATGGTCGTGGCTGGCTTCCTGCTCATGGGTATCTCCACCGTCGTGCTGGGGGTCACCAACCAACTCGTCGTGGCCCTGGCCGCGGCCGCGGCCATCGGCATCGGCAACCTGGTCTACGTGATCCCTTCCCAGACGCTCTTCGCGCAGCACACGCCGGAGGGTTTCATGGGTCGCGTGGTGGCGTTCCGCTCGACGCTGGTCTTCAGCGCGATGATGGGCGCCATGGCCGCGGCCGGCGTGGCCGCGGAGAACTTCCCGGTCGGTGGCGTGATAGCCGTTACCGGCGGGATCACCGTGGCCTCAGCCGTGGCGGCCTGGTTCCTGCCACATGTCAGGGATGCCTGAGGGTGCGACTCAGCGCGAGAGCGCCCCGCACCGCCATAATCGCCTCCCACACCACGGAGGACGGATGACCCAGCCCCGACACCCGGAAGACCCGCCGTACGACGACGAGGAGTCGAGTATCGAGCTGGACGAGCCGGCGAACCCCGAGGCCGAGCTATCCGACGAGGATCTCTTGGAGCCCGCCTCCACCACCGGCGAAGCGCGCAAGACCGGCGAAGCGCCCACGACCGGCGCCCGAACGGGCACTCCCGTCGCCAGTGATGAGTTGCCATACGTCGACGATCGGGTCTCGAAGTTCTTCGTGGGCGCGATGGTGGCGGTCTTCGCGGGCATCTTCGCCTACGCCCTGCTGTTCGGCAGTGCCGGATTGCTCACTCCGGACGCGACGCCACGACCGAGCCGTGCGCCATCGCCCAGCGTGTCTCCGGCGGTCAGCCCGTCAGGCTCGCCAGCGGCCAGTCCGAGCGGATCGCCATCGGTCGGCACGCCGCCCAGCGGCAGCCCATCGGGGTCGCCCGGCGAGAGCCCGTCAGCTGCGCCCACAGGTGGCGCCTCGCCCACAGGTGGCGCCTCGCCCACAGGCAGCGCCTCGCCTGCGCCCACCGGCAGCCCGGCGTCCGGGTCGCCCTCACCGAGCGGGAGCTGAGTCGGAGCCCAAGGTGCGCGCCGCCACGGAGCACCGAGCCCGGATGGTCGCGGAACAGATCGAGTGCCGCGGTGTCCGCCAACAAGACGTCCTGCGTGCCATGCGTGAGGTCCCGCGAGAGAGATTCGTGGCCATCGATCTCCGCGACCGCGCCTTCTGGGATGGTGCCCTGTCCATCGCGGGTGGCCAGACCATCTCCCAGCCCTACATGGTCGCGCGCATGACGGAGGCGCTCGATCTCCCGGGATACCGGGCACGAGAAGGGCACGCCCCGCTCGTCCTGGACGTGGGCACCGGCTCTGGATATCAGGCCGCGGTCCTGGCCGCGACGGGAGCGATGGTCGTCTCCATCGAACGTGATCCGGGGCTAGCGGACGAGGCGCGACTCCGGCTGGCGGCGCTGGGTTACGCCGTGGAGGTCGTGCTGGGCGACGGCAGCGAGGGCTATGCGCCCCGAGCGCCATACGCTGGCATCATCGTGGCGGCCGCGGCACCCGCCGCTCCCCCGCCGCTGATCGACCAGTTGGCGCCCCACAGCCGGCTGGTCATCCCCATCGGGCCGCGCGGGCAGCAGTGGCTGACCGTGCTGGAGCGCACGCCGACCGGCCTCGCGACACGGTCCATCGAGCCCTGCGTCTTCGTTCCTTTGGTGGGCCGCCACGGCTTCGCAGAGGCATGAGCGCTTCGACTTCCGTCGCTGCTATCCTCGGCCCGTGACGCACGTCTTCATCGCCCCGCATCCCGACGACGCGGCGTTGTCCTGCGGCGGCCTCATCGCCAGCCTCCGGGAGCTTGGCCAGAACGTCACCATCGTATCGGTCTACTCCGGCGGCCCGCCGCACGACGGCGAGCTGAACGAGTACCAGCGGACCGCTCTCGGCTTCGGCTCCAAAGTGATGTGGCCCGACTACGAGGTCTTCCGGCGCTCGAACATCGCCAACGACTACCCCGTACTGCCCGACGCCGGGGGCACGATGCCCTGGCTGGCGGAGCCCGAGCGGATCGCAGTCACGCAGGAGCGCGCCAACACGCAGGCTCGACAGTTCTGGCAGCGCTCGTCCTGGACCCGCGCCGCGAACATCACCAACGAGGAGACGGAGCTGCGGCCCATCGCCGACTCGCTGTCCGCCCAAGGCACAGCGGACGCCATCGACTTCGCGGCGGCCGACGCTACGGAGATCCGCAAGGCTGAAGACGAACGCTATGCCTGGCTGCTCCATGCGTCCGTCGTATGGCTGGACCTGCCCGATGCGGTCTATCGGGGCTATGAGGGCGATGACGAGCTGCTGGGCCGGGTGCGCGAGGACGACCCGCCGCCGTATGAACTGCTGCGACAGGAGATCCTGCGCCTGGAACCGCAGATGGTCTACTTCCCGATGGCTGTCGGTGGTCACGTGGACCACCAGCTCTGCCGTGACGTCGGGCTGGCCATGCTGGGCGAGGAGCGCCGCTGGGTCATGCCGCCCATGGAGATGGTCGGTCGACTGACCTTCTACGAGGACTTCCCGTACGCCTGGTGGTCCGACTTCCCGGGTCCCAACGGCCCCGACGCCTCGGTCCAGCTGCCAACGGGCATGGCCCTGAAGGCGCGCTACAGCGACATCAGCGAGACGATGGAAGTCAAGGCGGCTGGCATCCGGCTCTATGCCAGCCAGGTGACGCGACTCTTCGAGAGCGATCAGGGCATGCTCGATGACCTGGCCGGGTACCACGCCCGCGTGGCCCTGGCGGGTGGCGTGGAAGGCTTCGCCGAGCGCTACTGGAGCGCCGTCCGGCCCTGACGCGCCAGTCTGTCGCGGCAGTCATGGAGAGAGGCCCGCGCCGGGACGTGGTCCTGGCGCTGTCGGGCTTGGCAATCTTCGCACTGCTCGCGGTCATCACCGCCGATCACGCAGCTCATCACGGGCACCCAGAGGCGTGGCTGGCCCTGGCCGCCGTGCCCGCAGGGCTATCGCTCTGGCGCCGGCCGGTGCTGGTCGGTCTGGCCATAGCGCTTGGCGGGTTCTGGCTGCGCATGGCCTTCACGGCTTTGCCGGAGACGGCCGACCAGCTGATCGTGGGTCGCGCCGCGCTGGACACGGTCGTCGCCGGCGGGAACCCGTACGGCATCGGCTACGCCGCGTCCGAGCCACCCGGATCGCCCTACGTCTACGGGCCCCTGGCCTTGCTCACCTCCGCCCTGCGTGCCCCTGGCGAGGCGCTGGCAGCGGCGGGCACCATGGCCCTGCTGGCACTCACGCGCAGTTTCCTGACGCTGGGCATCTTCGGCGGCTTCATATTCGTGGTCCAACTGGGATCGTCCGGCATCAACGACCTTGTACCCGGGTTCTTGCTCACCGGCGGCCTCGTCGCGCTGGAGCATCACCGCATATCCGGTGCCACGCTGCTGGCCCTGGCGGCTGCCGTGAAGCCCTACTGCCTGGCCTGGTTCCCCGCTGCGATGGGCTACGGCGGCGTGACGGCGGCCGTCGCGTTACTGGGCCTGACGGGCGTGCTCTGGAGCCCGCTCCTGGCCTGGGGACCGGCCAGCTTCCTGCGCTCGGTGGAGATGGCGGCAACGATCCACCCCGTGCCGGAGAACAGCCTCAACATCCCCACCTTGCGCATCCTGGCTGTCCCTCTTGCGCTCGCGTCATTCGTGATCCGGCGATGGTCGCTCATGGTCCTCTCGGGAGCGGCGATCTTCCTGGTGGTGCTGTTCCTGGATCGCTGGGCGAGCTACGGCTATTGGCTTGTGGTGCTTCCCATCCTGGGCATGCTTGCTGAGCGTTGGCTCCGCGAACGAGCCATGCGCTCGACCCCGCTCAGGCCGCCGTCCGAGCGCCTGCCGAGCGCCGGCTGACGGACAGGGCTCCCGCCTCATAGATGTCCCCGACCTCGGCGATCATACGCTCCAGGCAGAAGCGCTCGTGGACCAGGTCGTGACCCGCCCGAGCCAGGGTATCGGCCAGTGGATGATCATCGAGCAGCCGGCGGATGGCCGCGGCAAGCGCTCTGGGGTCTCGCGGGGGCACGAGCAGGCCCGTGACGCCATCCTCGATCATCTCCGGTATGCCGCCCACGCTGGTGGCCACGACCGGCCGCGACAGGGCCATGGCCTCCAGGATCACCATCCCCTGGGCTTCTCGATAGGAGGGCAACACGGCAACGTCCAGGGCGGCGGTCACGGCCGGCACATCGTCGCGCCTTCCAGTGAAGACGACCTTGGCGCCGGGACGGGCGTGCCGCGTGCCGACGCACCGCTCGCCGTCGCACTCATCGCCCAGTAGACCCAGGCCCCTCGCCTGTTCCTCCAGCGCCTCGCGGCGTGAACCTTCGCCGACGATGAGCAGTCGTGCCTCCGGGACACGCTCGAGGACCTGGGGCCAGGCCTCCAGAAGTGTCGGGTGGCCCTTCTCCGATTCCAACCTGGCGACTACCCCCACCAGCGGCGTGCCTGCCGCGAAGCCGTACTCCTCGGGCAGCGTGCAGCAGGCCTCCTGGTGGTCGTAGCGCGACAGGTCCACACCGTTGTAGATGAGCTCGACGGGCACAGTGTCACGCCCCTCCGAGCGCAGCTTGGCCACGATCGCCCGACTGACCGCCACCAGTCGATCGATCGATGGCGTCAGGGCGCGCAGCAGCTCTCGATCCTCATCGCTGCGGATGCGACTGGAGTGGACCGTGCTCACGATATAGGGCCGTGGCAACCCGAGCTCACCGAGCGCCAGCGCTGCCCGAGTGCCAAGGACCTCCGCGCGATACATGTGCAGGTGGAGCACGGCCGGTGGCCGCTCCTCAAGCAGGCGCACCAACTGGTCCAGGGCCGCGGAGTCGTCCGCCTCGTTCACGACCGTGACCGGCACTCCGAGGGCACGGAAGCGGCGGACGGCGGCGCCATCGCTCAGGCTGATGACCGACAGGTCGTAGCGGCTCCGGTCGAGGCGCTCTAGCAAGTTCCAGACGTGTTCCTGAGCCCCACCGTTGGAACCGGTCGCGACCAACTGGACGATGCGCATCCGGCGGCCACCGGAGAGGGGCGTGCGGATCGGCTGGTCCAGGCATGGGTCGGTCAACAGTGGCGCCGTCATGTCTCCACCATTCGGCTGACCAGCAGCCGGTGGATGGGCTCATCCACGGCGCCCCACTCGTACTTGTAGGGCTCGTCGCCACGCAGGAAGTCGAAGCGGCTTCGTCCCGCCGCCAGGCGGTCGCGGATATAGGCTGCCGTGCCCGTCACGCCGGGCGAAAGCTCGCGCGCGTCGGGGTCCATGCCGGCGTTGTAGAAGTAGCAGGTCGTGCCGTCGTCGAAGCCCACCGTGGCGAAGATGAGCCGTCCGCCCGCCTCCACGCGTCCTAGCTGGAGCTGCCCTGGATCTCCCTCGGCTGCCTCGAGTTCCGCCATCCGGTGCAGGAACCGGCGGCTCCGATCACCGCCGGGGGAATCAGGAAACAGGCCGTCATCGCCCCACCGTGCTTGATGGAGGTCGACGAAGACATCGATCGCCTCCTGCGTGGGATCGACCAGCCGGAGCTCCAGGGGACCAGCCGACTCGGCCCGCCGCATCTTCCGGCGGATCTCGTGGCGCGACTTCTTGTCCAGGCCCGCGAGGTAAGCGTCCCAGTCACCGTCGGCCGGCAGCGTGGCCACGGGACAGACGTCCTCGACCTCGCGCATGACCTCCCAGCGATGGGCATCGGCGACGGCGCGAAAGGCATTCTCCAGGGCAGGCAGCGCCGGATCGTCATCGCGAAACCGGCGCAGGTCCACGACGTCCCAAGGCTGGTGCCCGTGGCCTGGATCGGGGGCGCTGGCAAGATCCTGCACGACCGCCTGGGCAACGGCTGGCAGGTCGTCAGGAGCGCACAGCAGCGTGGCGTAATCAGCATGGTAGGAGGCGCCCATAAAAACGGCCTTGGCGTCGGGCGCGACAGGCGACACGTGCCGGCTGGAGCGGCGCAACGCCGTCGCGGTGGCCGCGTCCATGGGCTCCACTTCGTGTCGGTGCATCAGGGGCACGATGGCCACAAGGCTGTCCGGGTCCAGTGCGTCGACTCCTCCAGGTGCCTCTCCGCCTCCGGCTGCAGCGAGGCACAGGTATTGCTGATGGGCTGTGTCGCCGTATGCGTCCCACCAGGCCCTGTGGACGGTCCATCGGCTGAATGGAGTGGCAGCGGGCGTGGCGGCAAGGAGGCGGTCCCAGGCGGCTCGCGGGATGTCATCGAAGGGCACCGAATGACACACCAAGTCAGCCCGGCCGGCGTTCGGGGTCGCCGGGGTATGTCGGTTCGCAACGGGGGTATCGATGGGGAGGGGCATCAGACAAGCAAGGCCGTGTTCGTGAAGGGACGAACGGCAGTTATAGAGTTCACACTCACCGTGAGGATAACATCGGGCCCCGAGGGAGCCCCACTGCCCCACGCCCAACCCCTCGGTCGCCAGGTGGCTGTGCCAGGAAGGGGCAGCAGCAGGCCCGTCAGCGCGATGAGCGGTGTGGCTTCGGGAGGCGCTCAGGACAGCAGCGGCAGGGCCAGTCTCCAGATCATTCCGCGAGCCGCAAGGAATGCTGCGGGGACGAAGTGAGCCCGACGGACAGGAGCCATCCGTGCCTGCCGGCCAGCCTGCTCACGCCAGCCGCCTCAGCGACCAGCGGCGCGCGACACCCGACGATGGATGAGCGGTATGCGGATGAGGTCGAGCACGACACGCCAGGCCATGGACGGGCGCACCCGCATGCGCGACCCACGCTTGTCAGACCACTGCACGGGGACGACCGCCACGCGGTAGCCGCGCCGGCGCGCTATGTGGATGAGCTCCGCGTCGAAGACGATGCTCACGATGTGCTGTCGCCCGAAGAGGTCCTGCGCCACATCTCTGCGAAAGCCCTTGAAGCCGCACTGCGTATCGGGCACGTTCCCGGTCACCCAGGCCGCTGCCAGGAGATGGAAGAAACGTCCCAGCAGGCGTCGGTGGAGCGGCTGACTGGCACGGCGGTCAGTACCGTCGGGCTGTACGCGGCTGCCCAGGGCCAGGTCGTGCTGGGCCAGAGCATCGGTGAGGAAGGGCAACTGGTCGGGCGGGGTGGCCAGGTCGGCATCCGTGAAGACGACCAGATCGCCGGTCGCCGCCAGCATGCCCGCCCGGACGGCGGCCCCCTTGCCTTCATGTGGCCGGCGCAGCACGCGCAGGATCGGGTCCCTGCCGAGGGCCTCTGGTCGGGCGGCCACGATGTCCGCCGTGTCGTCGCTGCTGCCGTCATCGACGACCAGCACATCCCAGCGGCCCAGATCATCTGCCGATCGCCCGCCCTCTCGACCCGGGCAGCGTCGTCGGAGATAGGTGAACAATTCGTCAAGGGATGGACCGATGCGCGCTGCCTCTTCATACGCCGGCAGCACGATGGAGACGCTAGGGCGCGGAACCGAGGACATGCTCGCGGATGGTAGCGGGCGTGAGGCATGCTCGGAGCCTAAGCACCGGACCGGCGCCCGACGGGGTCGTTGGTACTGCGATAGGGGTTACAAAGTGGTGCGCGCGTCACCGAACGACGTCGGGAGTAGATCGAAGGTACCCCTCAGAAGGCCCAGGACCCGTTGCTAGACTGCACGGCCATGCGGCTTCCCGTCACTCTCTTCCTGGTCGCTCTGGCCGTCCGCGGCCTCACGGCGGTCGTGTTCGGTGATCCTGCATACCCCGACTCGTTCTACTACGTGAACCTGGCGCGCGAGCTTGCGGAGGGTAACGGGCTCCAGGTCGACTACATCTGGAACTTCGTGGACGTGGGCGGCCGGCTGCCTGTCGAGGGAGTCCTGCCCATCCCATCGAACGCCCACTGGATGCCGCTGGCGGCACTCGTCCAGGTGCCCTTCATCTGGCTGCTCGGTCCGACGTCGCTCGCATCGGGACTACCGTTCTGGATCGCCGCGGCGCTGGCTGCACCCCTCACCTGGTTCATCGGTCGTGACGCCGGCCTGTCACGGGTGACGTCAGCCTCGGCCGGCCTGTTGGTGGCCATCCCCGGCGCCGCCTCCCCATTCCTGGCCCAGCCCGACAACTTCGGTCTGTTCATGCTGCTTGGCGCGCTGAGCCTGTGGTGCTGTGCCAAGGGCATGCGGGGAGATCGGCGCTGGTTCGTGCTGGGTGGCCTGATGGTCGGCCTGGCCACCCTCTCGCGCAATGACGGCATGCTCCTGGGCATACCCTTCGCGATGGCTTTCCTGGGCGACCTCGCACGCCATTGGCGCGGGTCGGTCGGCGGCGGCCCGTTGCGAATCGGCTGGCGCGCGGCGCTCCTCTGCGCCGGCGCTTTCCTCTTGGTGACGGCCCCCTGGTGGCTGCGCCAGTGGCAGGAGTTCGGCATGCTCTCGCCGTCCAGCGCCAGTGGCCGCATCCTCTGGATCACGGAGTATCGCGAGCTGTACAGCGTGAGCAGCGAGACGACGCTGGAGAGCTTCCTGGCTCAAGGTCCGGCGGCACTGCTGGCCAGCCGAGTTGCCGGTCTGGCTGCCGCCCTGGGCATCTTCGCGGCCGTGCCACTGCTCATCACGATGACCCCCTTCGTGCTTGTCGGCGCGTGGCTGCATCGCCGGGACGCGGCTTTCGCGCCCTGGTCGATCTACGCTGCGACGCTCTTCGCCTTCAGTGCCATCTTCTTCGCCGTACATGTGCCCAACGGCACTTTCCTGCACTCATGCGTGGCACTGCTCCCGCATGCCTACCTGCTGGGCATGGTCGGCATCGATCGCACCGTGCGCGCCGTCGCAGTGCGAAGAAGCGGATGGCAGCCTGAACGAGCCAGCCGCGGTTTCGCGGCCGTCGCGGTGGGCACCATGGTGCTGGGCGGGATCGCCGCGAGTGCACTGACGACGCGTTCCTGGTCTGACGACCAAGACGTGCGCACGGGCATGTCGGCGGCGCTCGCGGAGTTGCCGGCGGGAGATCGACTGATGAGTCCCGACGCGGGTGCTTACCGCTATCACGCCGGACGCAGCGGCATCGTGACGCCGGACGATCCGTTGCCGGTCATCGAAGCAGCGCTTCGTGCCTACGACGTGCGCTGGCTAGTCCTGGAACGAACTCACATCGTCGGTTCGCTGATCCCCGTGATGAAGGGCGAAGTCCGTCCTTCGTGGCTCTCCGCGCCGGTCTTTAGCCTTCCGGCCGCCACCACTGTCGAGAGCGGCGCGACGGCGTCCCTCCGGTCACAGGATGGTGATGCTTCCATTCCCCGCGCGGTGCTCTATGCCGTATGCCTCGACGCGGCCGACACTCGGTGCGACCGGTGACCGCGCTGGCGAGCCGCGCGCTGCGCCAGACGCGAGCCTGGGATCAGCGAGGGCTGGCCACCTGGCTGGTGCCCCTCGGGCTGCCAGTCTCCTGGCGGCACTGCCCATGGAGGTCCTCGGAACCTCCTTCGCCGCCGCCCAGGTCTCATCGGTCCTGCTAGGAGCGCTGGTCGCCCGGCTGGTCTGGCTGGTCGGCCGTCAAGCCATGGCGCGCACAGGACTGCCTGCCGCTCGCTCCAACATGGTCGCCGTCGGCAGCGGACTGGGCGCCGCTTCATTCGGTCCGTCCCTGATCGCTGCCGCGGTCCCAGACTCCACCACACCGTTCCTGGTCTTCGGCCTGGCCGCCGGGCGGCCCTCATCAGCGATCGACCGATCTGGCTGGCTTAGGCACTCCGCCGGCCGGTGGCCGCACTTCCCGATGAGGCTCCCCGGGCCGTGGGGCAGCTGGGCGCCGACTTCGGGACACGACTCGTGGTCATCCTGGATGAGCGCGGGCGCTATCCCGCTGCCTGGCTCACTGCGGAAGGCGCGGCCTGCTTGACCGGACCGTCCGAGGCGCTACTGGGCCGGACGATCCAGCGCTCGTTGTCCGCCTGCGACCGGACTGCGTGCTGCCGTGAACGACGACGTCGGCCACGGAACGCTCCCGAGCACGGCCTATACTCGGCCGGATATGGAGATGGGCACCCTTGACGAGCCGCGTGAAGCGACACTGGACGTGTTCATAGGCAGGACCGAATGGCCGTGCTGCGCGTCGCCCAGGAGGCGATGCGAAGCGTGCGCAAGCACGCCGACGCGGAGCATGTCTGGTTGTTAATCAGCTATGCGCCGGACGCGGCGGGGGACGGCGCGGGCTGGATCATGGAGTCCGTGACGATGGACGAGGCTTCGACGTGGCGTCGGCCACTTCCGTGACCGACCGTCACCACTTCGGGTCGAGGTTCATGCGCGAACGAGCCGAACTCATCGACGGGCAGCTGGAGATCGCCTCCGAGCCCGGAGGAGGATCGGTCGTCCGGCTCGCGCTGGAACCCGGGAAGAGGAGTCAGAGACGATGACCATGAACTACAGCGGTTCGGAACGCCGAAGAGGCGGCCCCGATCGGCGCAACCCCGACCAGCGCGTCAAGATCGTGCTGGTCGATGACCATGCACTCTTCCGCGTGGGGATGCGCCAGATCCTGGAGCGCGAGCCGGACTTCGACATCGTGGCCGAGGCTGAGGACTCGCGCGGTGCCTTCGAGGCCGCGCAGCAGCACACGCCGGACATCGTCCTGTTGGACCTCTCGCTGCCCGCTCCCGGCGGCATCGAGACGACGCAGCGCATCAAGCGTGAGGTGCCTAGCACGGGGATCATCGCGCTGGCCGTCTCCGAGGACGAGAACCAGCTCTTCGACGCCATCAAGGCGGGGGCCGCTGCCTTCATCCTCAAGGACGTCAGCCCCGACGACCTGGTGACCATCATCCGCCGCGTCAACACCGGTGAGTACCTCATCAACGACAAGGTCTTCGCCCGACCCTCGGTCGCCAGCCGGGTGCTCAAGGAATTCCGGGAGCTGGCCGTCTACGGCCATGAGGCCGCCCCCATCTTCGCGCCCCTCTCGCCGCGGGAGGTGGAGATCCTGGACAACATCGCCAAGGGCATGACCAATAAACAGGTCGCCTACGCCCTGTCGATCAGCGAGCAGACCGTCAAGAACCACATGAGTTCCATCCTGCGCAAATTGTCGGTCAACGACCGGACCCAAGCCGTCGTCTACGCCATGAAGCAGGGTTGGATCCGGATCCCGGAGGATTGATGTCCGTCCCCGGGCCAGGCGCTGTGCGGAGCCTCGTTGAGACCCGGCTCGCGCTGACCGAGGATCTGCCTCGCCTGGACGGGGAAGCGGCTGAGATCGAGCTCCTGGTGCAACAGACCGCACGGAGCTGGAGCGGCACGAGGGCCGCCGGCTCAATGGCGAGGAACGGGTCACGGCCCTGGAGGCAGTGAGGGCTCGCGACCCCGGCGAGCTGGACGAAGCGCGGGGCGCCAATCAGGATGCTCCTTCTGCTGGTCGGCTGCATCTTCCCCTCCATGTTCATCGTCATCCTTGGTCCGATCCTGATCATGGTCATGGTCAACCTGGGCGAAGGCGGCATCCGACGTTGGAGAGCGGGCCATGGTGCCTGGCTGATCCGATCCGTGAAGTCGTGGTGGCATCGAGCATCGAGGTCGCCACTACGTTCTGGGGCCGCTTCCGGGGGCTTATGGGTCGCCGGTCCCTGGCCGATGGAGAGGGTCTCTATCTGACCACGGCGAGCATCCACATGCTCTTCATGCGCTTTCCCATCGACGCCCTCTTCGTGGGTCCGGCGGATGACATGGGCCTGCGCACAGTGCTCGCGGTACGCAATCGGCTGCCGCCCTGGCGAGGGATGGTGCTGCCCGTGCGTGGCGCCGCAGGGGTAGTGGAACTGCCTGCAGGTACCGTCTTGGCGGCGAGCCTCGGACGAGGCGACCGCGTCCGCCTGGTGCCCAGCCTGGCCTAGCCGGAGCCGACCGGGCCTAGCCCCAGGACAGCCTGGCCTGACTCGAGCCCATCCCCATACGGGCGGAGGCGGGCGTCGCGTTCGCCCGGCTGCGCGCGCTCCCGCGCCAGCAAGGGAAGGATCGTGGCGGCCACAACGAGCAAGGGCAGCAGAGGCGGCGGCGCCAACGTCAGGAGTGGCAGCGCCACGGCCCACGGCCGGCCACGTTCCATCAGGAACGCGGCGGGAACGATGAGGCTGGCCAGATAGTGATCCCAGAGCAACGGGGCCAGCAGCATGCTGGCGCCGATGGTCACCACGTAACCGACCTCGCGATCGCGCCGCAGGGAAAGCAACATGGCGCCGATGCCCAAGGCGTAACCGGCATAGAGAAGGATGCTGGCGATCGTCGGGCCGAGGCCGAAGCGCAGCGCCGTGGAGCCCAGGTCCAGGTTGTTGGGGACGCCCGTCACGTCGCTGACGTGTCCAAGGACGCGCAGGAAGTCTCGGTAACCACGCTCCCCCACCACTGGCAGCGTGGCACCGATCAGGACGACGCCGGCGAGCAGGGTCCAGACCAACGGCCGCCACGCCCGCCGCAGCACCATCCACACGAGCACCAGGCCCATGGTCGGTCGGATGGACATGCATAGCGCGAGGAGGACGGACCCAGCGGGCCGGTCGAGCCAGCGCCAGACCAAGGCAGACAGAACGGCCACCAGCACGCTCACGTTGCCCAGGTGGAGATCGCTGATGGTGGCCGCGCTGAATGACGCCGCCGCGAAGGTCGCCAGTCGTACGGATGGCGAGACCGGCATCAACCGGCAGGCAACAGCCAGCAAGACGATGCGCAGACCGACCCACACGATGGTGGCCACGGGCAGGGAGAGGGCGGTGAAAGGGAGCACGGCGATGGCCAGGGGAGGGGCGTAGAGGTAGAGGCTGTATGGCCCTGGCCGGAACGGTTCCGCCAGCGTCCAGGACTGATAGATGCCGTCACCGCGGGCCAGCCGCTGGGCGGCCAGGTAGTACGCCTCGAAGTCATAGCCCCAGCCGGGAGAGTCGATCAGGACGGCCATGGCGGCGACCAGGAAGATCACGCCGAGAAGGGCCAGCCAGAGTGCCGCCGGACGCGCCCAACCTCCACGTCTCCGCATGATCGGTCGCTTCGACGAAGTTCTCGTCCGGTCCGAAACGAGGGCGCTTGGCCGTTCGGTGGTCATCGCGCCGGATGATAGGGCCCCACCCTCGCTGAGCGAACCGGTGCAGCGCCCGTGCAGCGGTGATGAAGAGTGAGCGAAGGCGCCGCCGCGACCATGCCCACATGCGGGCCCTGTTCGATCTTCTTGTCCCGCCGCGCTGCCCCGGTTGTGATCGGGAGGGCGAGATCATCTGTGCCGGATGTCTGGGCCCCCTCCAACGGCGGCTGGACGAACCACCTGGATCGCCCCTCGGGCTGGCCGTCGCCTTGCCCCTGAGTCTCGTCCAGCTCGAGTGGTGCGCGGCGTTCTCAGGCCCCACGCGGGCCGCGCTGCATGCCCTCAAATACGATGGGGAGCGTCGACTGGCGGAGCCGCTCGGCGCCCTCCTGGCACGTCGTTGGGCGCGCGTGGGCGCTGGTGGCGATCTCTTCGTGCCCGTGCCCATCCACGCAGAGCGTCGCCGCGAGCGCGGCTTCGACCAGGCCGAGCTGCTGGCCCATGTGGCGGGCCGCCACCTCCGGCTGCCGATGGTGCCGGCGCTGATGCGCACCGAGCGGACGGCGGCCCAGCATTCGCTGAGTAGAGCTGAGCGAGCACAGAACGTGACCGGCGCGTTCGCGATCCGACCTGGGCTGGGCGGGCGCATACGAGGACGCTGGGCCGTGTTGGTCGATGACGTGGCCACGACGGGTGCCACGCTCAGCGGCTGTGCTGCCGCCCTGCTCGCCGGCGGGGCGCTGGCCGTCAGCGCCATCACGCTGGCACGCGAGCGCTGACCTTCGGGCCTAGAATCGACCTCAGGAGGTCGAGCCGTGCGAACGATCGTCAAAGGCAAGAACCTGGACATCGCGGAGACCGACCGCGACTACGTCCAACGCAAGATGGGGCGGCTTGAGAGGATGCTCGACGATCGCACCGATGCGCTGGTCGTGCTCTCCGTGGAAGCCCACAAGAGCGACGGCGACTCATTCATCGTCGATGTTTCACTCGTCGTGGACGGGCGGCCCATCCATGGGACCGCCACGGGGCCTTCACATCGCGCCGCTGTGGACACCGTCATCGACAGGCTTGAAAGGCAGACGGTCGACCAGCGGGAACGGCCCCGGCACCGCAGCCGCCCAGCGCAGGAGAAGCAGATCCTGCGCTCGTTGGCCGATGGCACGGCCGATACGGAGGCAGCCAGCCCTCGCATCGTGAAGCTCAAGAGATTCGCCATCGAGCCCATGTTCGAGGAGGACGCCTTGGCTCGCATGGAGGAGCTGGGTCATGGCTTCTTCGTCTTCGTCAACGCCGAGAACGAGAAGATCGGTGTGCTCTACCGCCGTCGCGACGGCGACTACGGGCTGATCGAACCGGACACCGGCGAGTCTGGCCAGTCAGCTTCAGGACGCAGCCGGTAGATCCCTGCGGCTCGCACCATGAAGCCCTCGTCCACAAGATGACGCCGCAGGGAGGCCACGTCCGGATGGAGCAGGGCCAGCCGTTGGTTGACCTCCTTCTCCGGGTAATCACGGGCAGCCTCGAAGATCGTCTCGGCCAGGAAGCGCAGCACGACCAGCCGCTTCTTCTCCTGGGCCGGGATCGTCTGGAGACGGCCGTCCGAGAGGAACCCGCGCAGGACCCGCGACTCCCCGGTCGACCGGAGACGGCCATCCGGCCAAGGAGCGTCGAGGCCCTCGTGCTCAGGCTCGCTGCCGGAGGTCGAGAGCCCCGCACCGATCCAAGCCAGGCGCTCCTTGCGCAGTTCGTAGCGTACGTTGGGCCGGTGCCCGTGTGCCTTCACCAGGCCCACCTCGGACAGGCGACTCAGGTGATGCATCACGGTGCCCGACGGCATCGCGAGATCGGTCGCCAGATCGGACACGGCCATGCGCCGGCCGCTCGCGAGCAGGCCCACGATGCGCAGGCGAGGGGCATCCGAGAGCGTCTTGAGCGCGGCCAGCAGTTCTCTGTCCATCGGCCATAGCGTACGCAAGGACAGGTCAAGGTGACGCCGCAACGGAGACTCGCCGCGAAACGACCAGGTGCCCTGGTCGCGCCACGCGCCATCCCTCGGCTGCCCCGCGATGTGCCCGCTAAACGCCTCGCTGCGCTCGGCGGACGGCGCCTCGGGCCGCACTTGCCATTGGCCGGCGGCCTGCTCCGGGCAGCAGAGCGTGCCCGGGAGATCGGCGCGACGACCATTCAGGTATTCGCCGACAACCCCACCGCGTGGCGTCGCCGAACGGAGCCTCCAGTGGCCATCGACCGCTTCCGGGATCGCCTGGCAGAACTGGATATCGGCCCGCTGGCCATCCACGCCTCGTACCTGGTCAACCTGTGCGGCAGCGACGAGGACTTCTGGCGGAGGTCGGTCGATACTGTCGTCGCCGAGATGCGCATGGCCGTGCATTTTGGCGCACGGTTCCTGAACGTCCACATCGGCTCACACAAGGGCCTGGGTCGGGCTGAGGGCATCGCCCGCCTCGCCGCCGCACTGCTGGAGATCCAGCGGCAGGTCGGGGATGGACCGGATCTGCCCTTGCTGGTCCTGGAAAACTCGGCGGGCATGGGCGACGGCGTGGGCAGCCGACTGGAGGACCTGGCAGACATCCTGGAGGCGGCCGTGAACGCTGGGCTGGATCCGGCGCGGATCGGCTTCTGTCTCGACACCGCTCACCTGTGGGGAGCCGGCTACGCCCTGGACGATCCGACGGCATTGGATCGGCTGCTGGAACGGTTCGACGCCGAGATCGGGCCGCGCTACCTGAACATGCTCCACCTCAACGACTCACGCGCGCCGTGCGGTTCGCAGCGTGACCGACATGAGCACATCGGGGCAGGCGGGATCGGGCAACGGGGCATGACCGCGCTGCTGACGCATGCGCGTCTCGCCAGCGTCCCGACTTACCTCGAGACCCCGGGCATGGAGCTGGGCTACGACCGGATCAATATGGATCGGGTCCGACGCCTCATCTCGGGTCGAGAGCTCCCGCTGCTGCCGGCGCGTGCCTTCACCCTCCGAAGCGCGCGACCCTCCAGAGCCAAGGTCCCGACTTGACAGCGCGTGCCCGGTGGCGCTCGTCACCGGGCTGGTCGCACGGTGATGCCGGGCGGGATGGGAGTACCCGACACTACCCCACCCCCTCGACACTTCGTCACCGGACCCCACGTTCGCTACGCCGGTCGAGTCCGCCGTCGGCCGTGGTACCAAGGGCCTATATCGGGCAGTGGCCGCAGCCGACGAAGATGCACCTGGCACGAACCTTCACCGTGACCGCAGGGCGCGCCCCTGAAGCGCCTCTGACGACCCGATCGAGTCTCCGGGAGCCACATGAGCATCCAGAACGGGCGAGCCTTCAACGAATGGCTGCGCACTCAGCTCAAGGCCAAGAAGATGTCGCAGCGACAGCTGGCGCAGCAATCCGGTGTCGATCACTCGACCATCTCGCGGCTCGTGCGAGGCGATCGAACGCCGTCGTTGGGCACCGCCACCAAGCTGGCACGCGGCCTGCGTGAGCTTCGCGATGAGGTCGATACCCCCCACTACTTCGGTGGGGTGACCGCCGCCGCCAGCCACCCCACCGCTCGCGTCGAGTACGCCCTGCGCGCCGACGATCTGCTCAACGAGCCGCAGGTCCGCCAGGTGATGGAGTACTACCTCGTGCTGCGCATGCGCCGTCTGTCGATGCCGCAGAGCGGCCCAGTGGTGCGCGCCGTCTCCAACGAGCTGCCCAAGCGCAACTGAGAGCCGGGCGGGCTATGCCGTCGGGCGCGGGGTCTTGTCCGCCAGGATCTCGCCGGGTCGTGGCCGGCCACCACGCGTCTTCGATGACACGACGTAGACGATGCTGCCCAGGATGATGACGGAGATGACGCTGATGGCGCGATCGACCAGCGCGATGGCACCGGCCTGCTCGATGGTCGCGCCGTAGAACGTCGTCAGGATGCCCACCACACCGGCCTCCACGATGCCCAGTCCGGCCGGCGTGAAGGGGATGGCCGTCAGGAGCGAGGCGATGAGGGCGACGAAGAACGCGCCGCTGATGCCCAGCGGGAACTCGAAACCCAGGGCCAGCACCACCAGATAGAGACGCATGGCCTCGGTAGCCCAGATGAGCACCGTTACGACGGCCAGCAGCGGAACGCGTCGCCGATCGATGGAGAAGACGCCCTCTTCGAAGCGGTCGTAGAACTCCGTGACACGCTGCGGCAACGGCAACCGGGTCATGAGCCGGCGCCCGAAGTTGCGGATCAGGAACAGTCCCACGGCCAGCACTGCGATGAACACGAGACCCACGCCGAAGACGATGCGCACCTGATCGGACATGCCGTCGCGGAAGCTCCAGAAGCCGGCCGCCAGCCCCAGCAGCACGATGGCGAAGAGGTCGAAGACGCGTTCGATGAAGACCGTTCCGAAGGTGCGGCTGAGCGAAACGGCGAAATTGAGGCGCAGCAGGTAGGCGCGATAGACGTCGCCCAGCTTGGCCGGTACCAGGCAGTTCACCAGCCAACCGATGAAGATGATCTCGGTGGAGTCGCGCAGGGAGACGCGCATCCCAGCTCCCCGCAGTAGAAGTGCCCAGCGGAAGCCGCGCAGCGGGAAGCCCAGGTAGTACACCCCGAAGCCCGCCACCAGGAGCAGGGGATCGGCGCGCGTTATGGAACCCACCATCTCGCTCAGATTCAGATTGCCCACGGTGACCGCGACGAGCACGATCAGGATGAGCGGGAGGACTATGGAGATGATCGTGCGCGGGTCGATCATCCGCTGCGCGATCGGCGTGGGCGCGTTGGCGACCTACTCGTTGACCAGCTTATAGTCGATGACCGGTTCTTCGG
>JALZLQ010000193.1 GCA_030858605.1 Chloroflexota bacterium | reverse complement strand
AGGGCCAGGAGCGCGGGCAGCGGCAGCAGTCGAAGCAGCACGCCGGCCACGATGATGGCGAAGGCCGCCGCCGCCGCCGCGTCATAGATGGTGATCACCGTGCGCTGCGGCAGCCGCACCACCAGCGTGCGTTTGCCCGCTCGCGCGTCACCGGGTCGGTCGGGGACCTCGTTCACGTAGAGGATGAGGGCCACCAGGATGGCCACCGGCAGCGAGGCCACCACGGCGGCTGGCTCGATCGATCCACCGGACTGCACCACGTACGCGCCCAAAAGCATAAGCGGCCCGAAACCGATGGCCGTGGTGATCTCCCCCAGGCCGCGGTAGACCAGCTTGAGTGGCGGCGCGGTGTAGCCGACGCTCAGGATGATGCCCGCGATGCCGATGGCTAGAAGGGCAGGCGAGGGACGGAGGGCCAGCAGGATCAGGCCGACGGCCACAGCCACGCCGTAGAAGACGAGGCTCATGCGCTGCATGCCGCCCATCGACACGAGACCGTACTGGATGACGCGCGAGCCGCCGCTGAACTGGGTCGGGTTGACGTTCGCATCATCGGCACCAAGCCGCGAATCGAACACATCGTTGGCCACGTTCAGGCCGAGGTGAACCGCCGCCGCGCCGATCACCGTGAGCAGCGCCGTGAGGGGATCGAAAAGACCGTTCGCGGCCGCGATGGCGAGGCCGATAGCCACCGGTATGAGCGTGGCACTCAGGAAGGGGAGGCGAGTCGCGCGCAGGAAGAGCCAGCCGCGGGAGAGTCGCGGTCGGACCGTTCGTCCGGCCTCCCGGGAGACATCCTCCAGGTAGCGCTGCGACTGGCCGACGGTGCGCTCGAGGTACTCCGGGAAGGGGATCTCCGCCTCGTCCCAGCCCCAAGCACTCTCACCGAGGAAGGTGAGGCGCCCCTCGCCAGCATCCGTGGCTCGGCCCCAGACCGTCACATGTCGGCGCTCGTCGTAACCCACACCCGGCTGCGGGCGGATGTGGCTGCCAGTCAGGCTCACCTCCGAGTCGGTCGGGATATCCAGGCCGGCCGGCGCAGCGAAGGAGGCGGAGTCGAACTCCGGACCGATCGAATCGAGCGTGACCGCGGCGCTCATGGGGAACCCGTCCGGACCGACCCAGGTCAGGAGTGCGAAGGGGTACTCGGCCAACTTGGCCAGTCCGCTGCGTGTGTCGAAGCGGGCGACTCCCGCGCGCAGGTCCATGGTCAGGCAACCTCCGCAACAGGCGCATCCGGCACGGCCGTTGTCGCTGACCCGCCAGGCGCGGATGAGACGATGGGGGCCTTCGACGTGTCGCCGTCCGGCCAGAGGTAGGCACGCTGTGGCGTCACCTCGATGACCGCCCGCTCGAAGAAGAGGGGAAAGGCGACGCGAGCCTTCAGGAACTGCCGGATGACCGGCTCCTTGGCTTCCCAGAGCGGCAGGACGCGTTCCCAATCGGTATGCGGGTCACCATCGACGACGCGGGCGATGCCCTGGATGGTCGCGCGTGCCGTTCGGCCGCTCAAGGCCACCGGGTCGCTGAGGGAGAGGGAGACGCGGGGGTCGACCTTGAGGTGCTCCAGCTTCCGGGAGAAGAGGATGCTGGAAGTCATCAGGATCCGCTCGCCATCCCAGAAGGGGATAAGGGGGTAGGTAACGGGCCGCCCGGAGGATCGGACAGCGGTGAGCTCCGTCACGAGGGCTGCCTCGAGGAGGTCCGTGATGGTTGCCGGTAGCCAGGTCATCTTCCGTCTCCGAGGTCTGGATGTTTCTGCTCCCGAATGGTAGCACATTGGCGCCAGGATGCCGCGCGCCGTGAACCAGCCGTAATACGCCCGGCTTCCACGCGGCAGACCAGCCGCTTCCGCCGGAACGGGCCGCTGCGGTACCATGCGCCGCGTGCCCGACAGCCCCCCCAGCCCCAGCCCCGCTGCCCTCATCAGTGCCCGCGGCCTGACCAAGCGCTTCGGCGACTTCACGGCCGTCGACGGCATCGACTTCGACGTTGCGCCTGGCGAGGCGTTCGGCTTCCTTGGCCCCAATGGCGCGGGCAAGACGTCAACGATGCGCATGATCGGCTGCGTCTCACCGCGAACGGAGGGCTCCCTGGAGGTCTTGGGTATGGACCCCAAGAGTGACGGCCCGGCCATCCGTGCGCGACTTGGTGTCATCCCGCAGCAGGACACGCTGGACACCGAATTGACGGTCCAGGAGAACCTCTGGATCTACGCCCGCTACTTCGACCTGTCCTACAAGGTGGCCAAGGAGCGCACCAGGGAGTTGCTCGAGTTCGTGCAGCTTCAGGAGCGGGCCAAGGATGAGGTCGAGCCGCTCTCCGGAGGAATGAAGCGCCGCCTGACCATCGCGCGCGGCCTCATCAACGAGCCGGATCTCCTCCTGCTCGACGAGCCCACCACCGGCCTCGACCCACAGGCACGCCACCTCCTCTGGGACCGCCTCTACCGCCTCAAGCAGCGCGGCGTGACGCTGGTTCTGACCACCCACTACATGGATGAGGCCGAGCAGCTCTGCGACCGGCTGGTGGTCATGGACAAGGCCAGGATCGTGGCTGAGGGGTCGCCGCGCGAGCTGATCGACCAGCACGCCACGAAGGAAGTGCTTGAGCTGCGCTTCCCGGTCGGTGTGCAGGAGACGCTCAACGGGCAGTTGGACGGGCTGGCCGACCGCGTCGAGAAGTTGCCGGATCGGATGCTCCTCTACACGCCGGATGGCGATGCCACCGCCGTGGCCGTACATGACCGTGGCTTGAAGCCGGAGAGCGTCCTCGTGCGACGCAGCACACTGGAGGACGTCTTCCTGCGGCTCACCGGCCGCACCCTCATCGAATGACGACGGGCACGACCCGATGACGACGGCCACCAACGCGCGCTCGCGGCTTACGCGCTGGCCCGCCCTGCGCGTCTACGAGCACCACCTGCTCGTCTATCGCCGCACCTATCGCGGCTCTCTCTTCACCAGCTTCCTCTCGCCGATCCTCTTCCTGACGGCGATGGGACTGGGCCTGGGCACATTGGTGGATGCCAACAATCCGCAGGGCGTGCAGGGCATCGACTATCTGGTGTTCCTCGCGCCGGGTCTGCTGGCGGCCACCGCGATGCAGACCGCCGCCTTCGAGTCGACCTACCCGATCATGGCCGGCATGGTCTGGCTGAAGACCTTCGACGCGATGGTGACCACGCCCATAGAGCCGCGCAACGTGGTCTTCGGCCAGCTCTTCTGGGCGACCACCCGACTGACCCTCGTGTGCAGCGTCTTCCTGCTGGTCATGTTCCTGTTCGGGGCCGCGAGTTTCCCCAGCGCCTTGCTCGCTCTTCCCTTCGCCGTGCTCACCGGTCTCGCTTTCGCGGCGCCCATCCAGGCCTTCGCCGCGACACAGAGGAACGACACTGTCTTCAACGCCATCTTCCGCTTCGGGATCACGCCGCTGTTCATATTCAGCGGCACGTTCTTTCCCATCGAGCAGCTGCCGGTCTTCCTCCAGCCCATCGCCTGGGTGACGCCGCTCTTCCACGGCGTGGCGCTGACCCGGGATGCGGCGCTGGGCAGTCTGGAGCTCACCAGCACCCTCATCCATCTGGGTGTGTTGCTGGCCTTCGTGGCGGTCGGAGTGATCGCTTCCTTCGTGACCTTCCGTCGCCGGCTGGTGCGCTGACGTGGTCGACCCCTGGCGCTGCCGACCGTGACGACCCTGTTGCGCATCTTCCCCGTCATGCCCTTCGGCAGCCGCCGAGCGGGTCGCTTGGTGGAACGCAACCTGTGGGTCTACCGGCGCGGCTGGCTGGTCATCTTCTCGGGCTTCTTCGAGCCGCTCTTCTACCTCTTCGGCATCGGCTTCGGGCTGGGTGCGCTGATCGGCAACGTGCAGGGCATCTCCTATGCCGCCTTCGTGGCGCCGGCACTCCTGGCCACGGCGGCCATGAACGGCGCCATCTACGACAGCACGTTCAACATGTTCTTCAAGCTCAAGTACGCCAAGACCTACGACGCGATCCTGACCACTCCGCTGGGCGTCGGCGACATAGCGGTGGGCGAGGTCATCTGGGCGCTGATCCGCGGCACCCTCTACGCCATCGGCTTCATCGTGGTCATCTTCGCGCTGGGCCTGGCGCTGTCACCCTGGGCCATCCTGGCCGTGCCCGCGGCGATGCTCATCGGCTTCGCCGCGGCGGCCATCGGCACGTCCTGCACCACATTCATCCGCAAGTGGCAGGACTTCGACTTGATCTTCGTGGTGACGCTGCCGCTCTTCCTGTTCAGCGCCACGTTCTTTCCCATCACGGCCTATCCCGAGCCCATCCGCCTGCTGGTGGAGGTGACCCCGCTGTATCGCGGCGTGCACCTCATCCGCGGCCTGACCACTGGCGACATCGAGCCGATGCTGCTGGTGGACGT
>JALZLQ010000190.1 GCA_030858605.1 Chloroflexota bacterium | reverse complement strand
CGTCGGCACGGATCGAGCGTGCCGAAGGCGCCCACATCCCGTCGGTGAGGTCCAGTCGCCTGTGTCCGCTCGGTTCGCCGGGTCAGTTGCTGGATAGCGTCGGCTAGGGCGACATATGGGAAGAACGCCGACGATGCGGATCCTCCTGCGCGCTTGGGTGACGCCACTATCGTCGGGAAACCGGCAAGTACGAAGGGATCGGTGGCTTACTGCTGACGGGGCGTCCGCAACCCATGGCGGGGAGTCGACCCTGAGCGTGGCGGGTCGCGTGCCCACGCCTCCCGTGGCTGGCTTGCCGTCGCGTTGTGGGATGGAAAGGGGCCGTGGCGCCGGGAAGTGTGCTTCCCGACGATAGTGCCGTCAGGACGATGGCCAAGCGGCGAGAACGAGTGGCGAGGAGGGACGACCGAGCGGGCGGCCCGATGCGATCGAGTGCATCCGATGGGGCGTAGTCCGACGCGGGGCGTCGCTCGCGCGACGGGGTCGGGACGAGTGGGGGTCGGTACACTCCCGACGTGCCCTCCCAGACCATCGCCCTGGCCCTTGGCTATATCAACTGGACGGTGCTGTTCAGCCTGGCGCTGGGTAGCTTCGGTGTGGTCGTCCTGCTCCGGCTGACCACGGACGCGACGCGCGGCTTCCTGGGCTTCACGGCCGCGTGTGCCGCGCTGCTCGGCCTGCTCACGCTGCTCATCGACACGAGCCTGGCTCCGCCGGATGGTCTGGCCATCGTGGCCGCCCCGGCCGTGGTAGATGCACTTCGACAGGCGGCGCTGCTGATCTTCTGCACCTCCAGCGCCGTGTGCGTCGTGGCGCTGCGGCGTGGGGCCGACCTGAGAGTCGAAGGGCTGATCGGAGTGGCGTCCGGCGTGACGGCTCTGGCCCTCGCTGCATTCGGCTGGGCGCCCTCAGCGGCGGAGGCGGTGCCCTTGCTGGTGCAGTTCGTGGTGCTGGCTGTCGCCGCGGGAGGGTCGCTGGCGGCGCTCATCCTGGGCCACTGGTACCTGGTGACGCCGCGACTCTCGGAGCGTCCGCTGATCATAGCCGCGCGGCTGCTGACCGTGACGGTCGCGCTCCAGGTGCTGCTCTTCCTGACCTGGGGAGCGTTCGGCACGGGGACCGCCGCGGGGCAGCCGCCTTTCAGCATGCTGGCTGGCCAGTCGGCGCTGTTCGTCTGGCTCCGGCTCATCGTGAGCCTCATCGGGCCGCTCATCCTGGGCTACATGGCCATCCGGACAGCACGCAGCCGCTCCATGGAGTCGGCCACCGGATTGCTCTACATCGCGCTCGCCGCGGTCGTGTCGGGCACCATAGTGGCGGCCGGTCTTGCCTACGGATCGGGCCTGCTGGTCTGAGCATGCGAGTCACGATCCGGCTCTTCGCCATGCAGCGTGCGGCGGTGGGCTGGCGGCAGCGGTCCCTGGAGGTGGCCGCCGGTGCCACGGTGGCTGACGCGTGGCGGCAGGTGCTGGCCGAACACCCGGCCCTGGAGGCCGGCCGTGAGCATGTGCGCTTCGCGCGCAACGCGGTCTACGCCGACCCGAGCGAGCCGCTTCGCGAGGGCGACGAGGTGGCCGTCATCCCGCCCGTTTCCGGTGGGGCACCGCGGGACACCGCTCCGGCGCAGCTCATGCGCTTCGAGCTCTCCGAGACGCCCTTCAGCGACGACCTCCTGGCCGACCTGCGCCGCTCCGTGCCCACCGCTGCGGACGGCGCCCTCGTGGTCTTCGTGGGTCAGACGCGCGAGAGCCCGGGCACTCCTGCTCCTGGTCAGGAGGCATCGGCCGCTCCCTTCACGGGCCGTCGCGTGAGGTCGCTGGAGTACGAGGCCTTCGACGCGATGGTCCTGGATGTATTGGCCGCCATCGGCGCCGAGATCGCCGCGCGGTTCGGCGTGCATCGTCTGGCCATCATCCATCGCACTGGCAGCGTGGCAGTGGGCGAGCCGAGCGTCGCGATCGCAGCCGCCGCGCCGCACCGCGGAGCGGCTTTCGAGGCCACGCGCTACGCCATCGAGGAGCTCAAGGCACGGGCACCCATCTGGAAGTCGGAGCACTTCGATGACGGCAGCGTCTGGTTGGGCGCACCGGCTCGAACAACGCCGGCGCCTGGCCACGCACCGAAGGAGGAACGATGAGGGTCTACCTGTCGGTCGACATGGAGGGCATCGCCGGTATCAGCCACACCAAGCCGACCGGCCGCAACGACAGCGGATATGGCGACGCCTGCCGGCTGATGGAAGGTGAGACGAACGCGGCGATCGAAGGCGCGTACGACGGCGGCGCTACGCAGGTGGTGGTCAACGACAGCCACGGTTCGATGTACAACCTCTCGCCCGAACGTCTCGACCCACGGGCGCGCCTGGTGCAAGGTCGCAAATCCATGAGCATGGTGGAGGCAGGCGCCGACGGCAGCTATGACGTGGCACTGTTCGTGGGCTACCACGCCAGGGCGGGCCACCCGCGCGGCACGATCGCACACACCTACTCGGGCGAGCCCACGCTGACCACACTGGACGGCAGGCCCGTCGGCGAGTACGGCATCAACGGTCTCTACCTGGGCGCGTTGGGTGTGCCCGTCGGGCTAGTGGCGGGCGACGACGCGCTGGCTGAGGAGGTCGCGGAGTGGCTGCCCTGGGCTGAGCGCGTGATCGTCAAGCGCGGCGTCAGCTGGCAGGCCGCCGACTCGCTCCATCCCTCCGAAGCACGGGAGTCGGTGAGGGTCGGTGCCAGGCGTGCGGTCGAGCGGGCAGCCATGCCCGACCGGGATGGCATGAGTCCCCTGACCATCGAGCCGCCCATCTTGGTGGGGCTGGAGCTGTCCCACGCCGGCCAGGCCGACTTCGCGGCGGTCATCCCGGGCTTCACGCGTACAGGTGACCGGGGCGTGCGGTTCGAGGCAGCCGACGCGATGGAGGCCTACCGAGCCTTTCTCAGCGCGGTGCGCATGGCGCCCATGGCCGATCGCGCTGACTAGCGCAGGTCCGCAGGCGCTACGCTTCTGCCCAAGGAGGTGCTCTCTTGATCCTGGCGATCGTAGGACTCCTGGTCCTCATCTGGTTGGTCGGTTTCGCCCTGAACCTGGTGGGCAACCTGATCCACATCGTGCTCGCCGTGGCGCTCGTGGCCGCGGTCTACTGGTTCCTGCAGCGGCGGAACACTACGGCCTGAACCGAGAGTGACGCCGCCGGCGCCGACTGCTTCACTCCCATCATCCGGCGCGGATCAGAAACTTCTGACGGCATTCCCGGCCGGGACCGGCTCCTCTGGTGCAGGCACCGACTCAGCACTGCCATCCGTGCGGACG
>JALZLQ010000184.1 GCA_030858605.1 Chloroflexota bacterium | reverse complement strand
CGACGAGCGACCGCTCCATCCACCCTCCCGAGGCTGTCCTACCTCATTCGATGCACCTGATGGGCGCCTGGTTCATCAAGGTCGACTGCGAACCACGACGACGGCGCCCATGCTAAGCGGGAGGCAGCTTGGGGCTCCGGTAGAATCGGCCGCCAGGATGCTGGGCGACGACGCCGCCCAGCGCCACATCCCCCAGGAGAAGTAGCGACAGATGGTCTCGACAGGTGACCTGCGCAAGGGCATCGCCATCGAGCTCGACGGCGAGCTCTGGCAGATCCTTGACTACCACCACATCAAGATGGGCCGCGGCTCGGCGCAGATCCGCATCAAGCTCAAGAACATCAAGCGCGGTCAGACCGTCGAGCGCAGCTTCCAGGCGGGTGAGAAGTGGCCACGCGCGTTCCTGGACAAGCGTCCCGTCCAGTTCCTCTATCGGGATGGTGACGATTTCCACTTCATGGATAACGAGTCGTACGAGCAGTTCTCCATGAACGCCCAGCAGCTCGATGTGGCGGTCGGCTACATCAAGGAGGGGATGACCCTGGACCGGACCAGCCATCAGGGCGAGACCATCGGCGTGGAGCTGCCCATCACGGTGGACCTCGTGGTCACCGAGACGGAGCCAGGCTTCGCCGGTGACACGCAGAGCGGCGCCAAGAAGCCGGCCATCCTTGAGACCGGCCTGGTCGTGCAGGTGCCCATCTTCGTGGCTGAGGGCGATGTCATCCGCATAGACACGCGCACCGGCGAGTACCAGACACGAGTCTGAACCGATGACTCGCCGGCGGCCGGACGAGCAGCAGCCTCTTACGTTCGATGAGTTTCTGGCCACAGGTCGCGGCGCTCCGACGCCATCCGATCCCGCGCCCCACGTGGCGGGCACCGGATCAACGTCCATCCAGCCGGCAGAGCGCCCCAAACCGCGAATCATGGCGGTCGCCGAGCTCACTCGCCTCGTGCGCGATACGCTGCAGCACGCGCCGGGCCTGCGCGACGTGTGGGTGGAGGGCGAGGTAGGGCAGGTCAGCGTTTCCTCCGCTGGCCACTGTTACTTCACGATGAAGGATGAACGCGCACAGCTCCGCTGCATGATCTTCCGCGACGACCGCCTGGTCATGCCCTTCGAGCCCCGCACTGGCCTTCGCCTTGTGGCCCACGGTCGCCTGGATGTCTTCGAGCCGCAGGGCACGTACCAGCTCTACGTGGACAGCATCCAACCGGCCGGTTTCGGCGACCTGGCGCTCCGTTTCGAAGCGCTCAAGGCACAGCTGGCGGCGGAGGGGCTGTTCGACGTAAAGCGCAAGCGGCCCCTGCCACCCTGGCCGCGGACCATCGGTATCGCCACGAGTCTCTCGGGCGCCGTGCTGCAGGACATGCGCAAGGTGCTCGCCCGGCGCTGGCCCATCGCCCGCGTCGTGGTCTCCGGCTGCCAGGTCCAGGGTGCCGGCGCGACGACGAGCATCGTGGCCGCCCTGCGACGCCTGGCGCGCTGGACGGATCCCCAGACGGGTCGTGCCGCCGACCTTGTCATCCTGGCTCGTGGCGGCGGCTCCCTGGAGGATCTGTGGCCGTTCAATGAGGAAGCCGTGGTTCGTGCCGTCGCCGCGCATCCCTGTCCCGTGGTGGTCGGCGTGGGGCATGAGACGGACGTCACGCTGGTCGAGTTCGCGGCCGACGTTCGCGCCGCGACCCCGTCCGTGGCAGCGGAGCTGGCGGTGCCCTCGCGCGACGAACAGTCCGCTCGGCTCGGTGTGCTCGGCGGCCGGCTCACGGGGAGCGCGCAACGAGCCATCGCCGACCCGCGTCGCCGCCTGGATGCGGAGCGGCGGGCCCTTGACGGGCTACACCCGCGAGCCTATCTGGACGCCGAGCGTGAACGCATCGGGCTCCTGCTGGACCGGGCGACCCGGGCGACACAGGGACGTCTGGAGGTCGACGGTGGCCGCCTCGCCCGGGCCAACGACCGGATGCCCATGCTCCTCAGCAGGAGCCTGGTTCGGGCTCGGAGCGACCTCGCCCGTCAGGCCGCGGGTCTCTCGGCGCTGAGCCCCTTCTCCACGCTGGAGCGCGGCTACGCCATCGTGCGCGACGGTGATGGGCTGATCGTGCGCGACGCCATGCGAGTCGCACCGTCCGATCCACTCTCGGTGCGCCTGGCTCACGGCGAAGTGGACGTGCGCGTGGAGCACGTGCGAGACTCGCCCCCGTGACGGACCCGATCACCCAAGATCCCATCGAACCAGCAACGACCGCGATCCAACCGGCTGCGGCGGCGGGCACGCCTCTGCCCGACCCCGCCATCGCGGCGATGCCCTTCGACCAGGCCCTGGCCCAGCTGCAGTCCGTGGTCGGCCGACTCGAGACCGGGGGACTGCCGCTGGAGGCTTCGATAGAGCTCTACGAGCGTGGCGTGGCCCTTCACGAACACTGTGCGCGGCTCCTCAGTGGTGCGGAGCTACGCGTCCAGCGTCTGGTGGACCAGGCCGGCGGGGCCTTGCGTGCGGTCGACCTGTCACCGGACGATGGCGAGAGCGCCTGAGCCGCTAGAATCGATCCGGCTCATCGAAACGGGCCGTTCGCGCGAATCGTGAGCAGAGGCTCGTTCGTCCCACGGACAGAGACGAGAGCCGCATCAGGGAGTCCCCGCGTGTCCGTTCTGGAGAACCTCTCCGGTCCCGCCGACTTGCGCCGCATGGGCGGGCCGGAGCTCAGTGAGCTGTGCCGCGACCTGCGCTCGACCATCATCTCCACGGTCGCACGCACCGGCGGGCACCTTGGCAGCTCCCTCGGCGTGGTCGAGCTTACGGTCGCGCTGCATCGGATCCTCGATTCGCCCCATGACCGGCTGGTCTGGGACACGGGGCATCAGGCCTACGCTCACAAGCTCCTCACGGGACGCCTGGAACGCTTCGGGACGTTGCGCCAGATCGGTGGCGTCGGCGGGTTCCCGCGGCGCAGCGAGAGCGATCACGACGTCTTCGATGGTGGGCATGCCGGTACCGGGCTGTCCATCGCGGAGGGGCTTGCCCTGGCTCGCGACCAGAAGGGCGGCTCGGAGCGCGTCGCGGTGATCGTTGGTGACGCGGCGCTGATGAGCGGAATGGCGCTCGAGGCACTCAACGACATCGGTCATCGCCAGACACGGATGCTGATCATCCTCAACGACAACGAGATGAGCATCTCGCCCACGGTGGGCGCCATCAGCACCTACCTCAGCCGCATCAAGCTGTCGCGCACGTGGCGCGGATCCAAACGGGCGTACGACGACCTCGTCGTGCGGCTGCCGGTCATCGGTCCGACCGCCCTGGAGTGGTCCCGCCGGCTGCGCCGCTCCGTGGTCAACTTGGCACAGCCGGGGCAGCTCTTCGAAGAATTGGGCATCACCTACATCGGCCCGCTGCCCGGCCACGATCTGGCCGCTCTGGACAGGACCCTCCGGCGGACGCTCAACGCCCTGGACGGGCCCGTCATCGTGCATGTGCGAACGCGCAAGGGACGCGGCTATCGACCGGCCGAGACCGACATGATCGGATTCCATGGCGCAGCCCTCCCGCCCATGGCGATCATGGAGCCTGCCCCCGGGGGAGGGGCCGTGGCAGTCAACGGCGCGGCCAACGATGGCGACGCCACCCCATCCGTCACGCAGGCCGCGGCAGCACGTTCCAAGCCGCCCAACTACACCGCGGTGCTGGCCGCGGAGCTCATCGCCATCGGCAGGGAGGACCCGCGCGTGGTGGCCATCACCGCAGGCATGCCCACGGGCACCGGCCTCTCCAAGTTCCAGGCTGCCTTCCCCGGTCGCTTCTACGACGTGGGCATCGCAGAGCAACACGCCATCACGATGGCCACGGGGCTGGCCCTGGGTGGGCGGCGCCCCTTCGTGGCGCTCTACTCCACATTCCTCCAACGAGCCTTCGACCAGGTCGTGCATGACGTCTGCCAGAACGACCAGCCGGTGGTCATCGGCGTGGACCGGGCGGGCCTGGTGGGTGAGGATGGCACTAGCCACCAGGGGATGTTCACCATCCCGGCCCAGCGGCAACTCCCCAATCTCATCGTGGCCTCTCCCTCGGATGAGCAGGAGGCGCGGCGGCTGTTGCGCACGGCGTTCAGTCAGGAGCACCCCTTCGCCTTGCACTATCCGCGCGATGCCGGCTTCGACCTGCCGGCCGTAGATCCCGAGCCCATCCCGGTGGGCACGGGCGAGATCCTGCGTGAGGGATCGGATCTCCTGCTGATCGGTTTCGGGCCCATCGTGCGGCGTGGGCTGGAGGTCGCCGAGGCGCTGGCAGGCGAGGGCTGGTCGGTCGGCGTCATCAACGCGCGCTTCGCCAAGCCACTGGATGCAGAACTGATCGTGGCGCAGGCGCACGGCAAGAAGCTGGTCGTGACGCTGGAGGAGAGCGTCGCGGTTGGTGGCTTCGGAGCGGCGGTACTGGAGGCACTCGCCGCGGCGGGGCTCCAGGACCCGGCGCTGCGGGAGGTCCCGGTCCGCATCATCGGTCTGCCTGGCGACCGGTTCGTGGACCACGGCTCGGTGGGTGACCTGCGCCGCATCACTCGCCTGGATGTGGAGGGCTTGACGGAGCAGGTACGCGAGGCCCTGGACGTCGTCGGTGCCCAGCCCGCCAGACCAAGGGCTCGACTCAAGGCACGCTCGGCCTGAAGGCCGCCGAGCGGGCGCCGTCAGGACGAAGCGATCGGGTGCGCCTCGACCAGCTCATCGTGGACCGTGGTCTGGCCGACACGCAGGCCCGGGCTCAGGCCCTGCTGATGGCAGGCCAGGTGCGGGTCGGCGTCGCGGATGCTGCGCGCACGGATGGGAAGCCCGGTGACATGGTGGCTGCCCGGGCGGAGATCTCGCTCGTGGAGCGGGCGCCGTTCGTGTCGCGGGGCGGCGAGAAGTTGTGCGGTGCGCTGGAAGCATTCAAGCTGGATCCGGCCGGGCGCATATGCCTGGACGTGGGTGCTTCTACGGGCGGATTCACGGACTGTCTGTTGCAGCGCGGCGCGCGGCGCGTCTATGCTCTGGACGTGGGTCGTGGTCAACTGGCGGAGTCACTTCGCGTCGATCCGCGAGTCGTCTCCCTGGAGCGCACGCACGTCCGTCGACTGCTCTCCACGGATCCCGAGCGGGTGAGACTCCCGGACCCGATCAGCCTGGCTGTGATCGACGTCTCCTTCATCTCGCTTACCCGCGTGCTGGATGCCGTGCCCAGCGTCATGGAGCCCGGTGGCAGGATCGTGGCCATGGTCAAGCCGCAGTTCGAAGCGAGTCCGGGCGATGCGCCCGGAGGCGTGGTGCGCGATCCGGCGGTCCGCGCTGCCGCCGTGGCACGGATCCGTGATCACGCCGCGGGCCTGGGACTGCTCATCGAGGGCGAAGTGGAGTCGAGTCTGGTGGGGCCGGCCGGCAACCATGAGGTGTTCCTGCACCTGACCCTGCCCGCGGCGGCCGCCCGATGACGCGCCTGGGCTTCGCCTTCAACCCCACCATCGCCAATGCGCTGCTCCTGCGCGACCGCGCCGTGGCGTGGTGCGCTGAGCACGACGTGCCCGCCTGGGCGGCCCCCTCCGGGGAGATCGAGACGCTCGTGGCGCAACTACCCATGACCGACGCGCTGGTGGTGCTGGGCGGAGATGGCACATTCCTGCGCGCGGCCCGTGCGGTGGCGGCGGTCGATGTGCCCCTGCTGGGTATCAATTCGGGGACCGTGGGGTTCCTCTCCAAGGCAGAACCGGGCGCGCTGCCCGACGTCCTCCAGTCGCTCATCGCAGGGGACTACACGCTGGAGCCACGCATGACCCTCGAGGCACGCCTTCTGCCCGACGGCTTGGGGGAGTCGGCTGAGTCACACGTCGCGCTCAACGAAGCCGCCGTGGTCCGAGGCTCCCAGGCTCGCGTCGTCCGGCTGGAGGTCTCCATCGATGGCTCGCACCTGGCCACGTACATCTGCGACGGCCTGGTGGTGGCCACGCCGACCGGCTCGACGGGCTACTCATTCAGCGCCGGTGGCCCCATCCTTGACCCGACCAGCCGGAACATGGTGGTGACCACCATCGCTGCATACCTGACGGCCATCCGTTCCATCGTGGTGAGCCCGGACCACCGTGTCCTGGTCCGGGTCGTGGAGGCCTACGACTCTCAGGTTTCCATCGACGGTCGCGAGGACTTTCCGCTGAAGGTGGGCGACGCCGTGGAGATCGTGGCGCGCGACCGGCCCATCCGCTTCGTGCAGCCGCGTGGCGCGCCGCCCTTCTGGGAACTGCTGCGCCGCAAGGCCATGCTGCTGCCCTCCTGACGTGGGCGGCGCGACCCGATGAGCCTGCTGGAGCTGACAGTCACCGATCTCGCTCTCATCGAGCGGGCGCGTGTCACCTTGCGCCCAGGCTTCACGGTCATCACCGGGGAGACCGGCGCGGGCAAGTCGCTGCTCATCGATGCGCTGGGGCTGGTGATGGGTGGCCGCTCCGACGCCGGGCTCGTCCGCCAGGGCGCATCTGCTGCACGCGTGGAGGCGCTCTTCGAACGTGACCCTGAGCCGCTGATCTGCGTCCGCGACGTTGCTGCTGGCGGCCGCACCGTGGCGCGCATCGACGATGAGACGGTCACCGTGGCGCGACTGGCGGCCGTGGTCGCACCACTCGTGGAGGTGCACGGTCAGCACGATCAGCAACGCCTGCTTTCCGCGGCGTGGCAGCGGGAGTTGCTTGACGCTTACGGCGACCTTGCGCCGCTGCGCTCGGCAGTGCGGGAGGCGGTCGAGGCTCTGCGCTCCAACGAGGCCGCCCTGCGCGAGCTGGCCATGTCGCCCGATGAGCTGGAACGCCGCCTCGATCTGGCAGAGCACGCCGCGGCCGAGATCGACGCCGCTGCGCCGAAGACGGGCGAGGTGGAAGCGCTGCGGGCCAGACAGACGGCCGCCGCCAACAGCGAGCGCATCGCGCGCCTCTTCGGGTCGGCGCTGGAGCGTCTGGACGGGGAGGGGGCTGGCGCCCGCGACATGCTCGTCTCTGCGGCCCGAGACGTGACCGAGCTGGCCCGGCTCGATCCACGACTTGAGGCCACCTCGGAGCGGCTCAACGGGCTGGCGGTCGAGGTCGAGGACGTCACGGCGGATCTGCTACGCGCGACTGACGCGTCGGAGACCGATCGCTCGGCCCTGGCTGCCATCGAAGAGCGCCTGAGCCTGCTCTACGGCCTGCTTCGAAAGTACGGCAACAGCGAGGCGATCGTGCTGGAGCACCGGGATGCTGCCCGATCCGAGGTGGACCGTCTTCGCTCCCTGGGCACCGAGCGGGCACAGCGGGAGACTGAGGCGAAGCGTCTCCAGGCGATGGCCGCGGATGCCGCCGAAGCGCTCTCTGCATCGCGCCGCTCCACTGCCGCCAGACTTGGGCCGCTCGTAACCGGGGCACTGCTGGAACTGGGCTTCTCGGGCGCTGCCTTTGCCGTCGATGTGGACCCCTCTGAACTGGATACCAGCGGCGCCGACGCGGTCACGTTCATGCTGGCGCCGAATCCGGGCGAGCCATCCCGCCCGCTGGCACGCATCGCATCGGGCGGCGAGCTCTCTCGTGTCGCCCTGGCCGTGAAGGGCGTTCTGGCCAAGGCCGACACCACACCGACGCTGGTCTTCGATGAGGTGGACGCTGGCATCGGCGGCCGGTCCGGCGACCCCGTCGGGCGCAGCCTGTGGCGTCTGGCGCGCGACCACCAGGTCCTGTGCGTCACCCACCTGCCGCAGATCGCGGCCTATGCCGATGCGCACCTGCACATCGCCAAGGTCCGGCGCGACGGACGGACGGTGACGCACATCCGCGAGCTCGATGCCGCCGAACGTGTCGGCGAACTGGCACAGATGCTGGGCGGCGAATCGAGTGGAGGGGCAGCCCGTGCGACGGCGAGCGAGCTCTTGAGCGGCGCAGCCGGCCTGCGCGATGAGGTCGCGGGGTCACGACCGTGACGGCCTCGACCCCCTCGGCGCCTTCACCGGGGGAAGCCTCCGGGTTCGCCGTCGCGGTGGAGACCTATCTGGACCACCTGCGAGTCGAGCGCGGTCTGGCCTCCGCGACCATCCGCGCCTACGACACCGACCTGCGCGGCTTCGGGCGCTGGCTGGGCCAGCGCGACTGGCGTTCGGGTCCCGAGCCGGCGCTGGACTTCCTGGCCGCACTGGGAGAGCCGCCACGGCCGTTGCGACCGGCCTCCCACCGACGGAAGGCAGCCTGCCTCCGGGCGTTCTACCGCTTCTGTTTCCGCGAGGAGCTCCTGGAGCGCGACATCGGGTCGTCACTGGACTTGCCACGTGCGGGCCGCACGCTGCCCGACACGCTGGACCTCGCGGAGGTGGAGGCACTGCTCGAGGCGATCCCGCCGGAGGGGAAGCTCGCGCTGCGTGACCGCGCGCTGCTGGAGCTGCTCTACGCGTCGGGATTGCGCATCAGCGAGGCGTTGGGGCTCGATCGGCAGGATCTGTCGCTCAACGCCGGTTCGGTGCGTGTCATCGGCAAGGGCGATCGCGAGCGACTCGTGCCAGTAGGCGACGTGGCCATCGCCGCGCTGAGGGGCTATCTCCTGGATCGCGTGGCGGCGGACCAGCCGCGTGGCGGACCCGTCTTCCTCTCGGCGCGCGGGCGACGCCTTGGCCGGATGGACGGCTGGCGCATCATCCGGCGAGCCGCAGCTCGGGCCGGGCTGACCGGCCATGTGACGCCTCACACGTTGCGGCAT
>JALZLQ010000065.1 GCA_030858605.1 Chloroflexota bacterium | reverse complement strand
AGCGGGCGCTGGCCAGGACTGGGATCTGCGCCTGCACGTGCGCGCCTCCGATGAGGAGGACAAGCTCGCCGGCGAGCTGATGGAGGGTTGGTACGAAGCAGCCGGCGTGGACATCGATCGGCTGGAGGTCTCCGAGGAGGTGTTCTACGAGATCACTTACCCGTCGGCCAGCAACGCCGACATGGACATGTACATCTGGGGCTGGGGACCAGATCCTGACCCCGACTTCATCCTGAGCATCTTCGCCTGCAACCAGATCAACAATTGGCAGGACGCCAACTACTGCGACCCTGACTACGACGCCCTGTATCGCGAGTCACGCGGAGCGACCGATCCGGCGGAACGGGCGGAGCTCGTCAAGCAGCTCCAGGACAAGGTCTTCCACGAGTCGCCCTACGCGGTGCTCTGGTACGTGGACATCCTGGAGGCCTACCGATCCGACCGCTGGGAGGGCTTCAACCCGATGCCGCGCAGCGGTGGCGCGCTCTGGGCGACGACGGGTATGGGGCCGTGGGGCAGCCGCACGACGGTCGGGCCCATCGGAGCCGCCGGTCCCACTCCGCCGCCGCCTTCGGCCGAGCCGAGTGCCGGACCGAGCGCCAGTGCCGGACCGAGCGCGACGGCGAGCGATGACCCTGGCGCCAGTGCCGGCCCAGGCACGAGCCCGGAGCCGACGGACGCGGCCACCTCCGCACCCAGCGCCGCCCCGACCACACCGGCCCCATCGGCCAGGCCGAGTGCCACGGCCGTGCCTGCCCCCGGCGGCACGGGTGGCGGCAGCGGCGACATGATGCCGTTGCTGGTGGGCGGCGGTCTGGCGGCTGCTGCGGCTGCGGTCGCCGGCTTCCTGCTGCTTCGCCGGCGACGTGATGAGGACGACGAGGAGTAGCAGGACCCTCTGCATCCTTTTTGATCACGACCTGACGAACGGGGAGGGTCGATAGAGCGTGGCCGGCAGCTATCTGTTGCGCCGTCTTGGTGGTGCCCTGCTCACCATCCTGGCCATCGCCATCCTGAACTTCTTCCTCTTTCGCATGCTGCCCGGCGATCCGGTCAACTCCCTCCTTCCGCGCAACGTGTCGCAGGCTCAGAAGGAAGCGCTCCGCGAGCGACTTGGGCTGGATCAGCCGCTCTTTCCCGGGGTCATCCGCACGGGCACGGGTGACCTGCGCCTGGATCTGACGACGCTCTCCGAAAGCCTCTTGGAGAACCAGTTCCTGACGGCCATGGGCAACCTGCTGGCGCTTGACCTGGGCCTCTCCTTCGCCGAAGCGCGGCCCGTCAGCCAGGTCATCGGCGACGCTGTCGGCCCGACCCTGTTGCTGGTGGGCGCGGCCGAGATCATCGCCTTGGGCCTCGGCTTGCTCATCGGCATCCGGGCCGGCTGGAAACGCGGCGGTCCCTTCGACGTGGTCTCCATCAACACCTCGCTGGTGCTCTACGCCGTACCCCTCTTCTGGCTGGGCATGCTGCTCTTCTACTTCCTGGCCACGCCCAACGGGATCCCGCTGCTGCCGGGTCAGCAGATGCGCACGCCCGGCATGGTCTATCCGGGCTTGCTGGACGAGGTCATCGACATCGGGCGCCATCTGATCCTGCCGGCCACGACCCTGGCCCTGGGCCTGCTGGCCGGCTACGCCCTGATCATGCGCACGTCGATGATCGAGACGCTCAAGGAGGACTACGTCACCACCGCCCGCGCCAAGGGTCTCAAGGAAGGCGACGTGGTGCGCCGTCACGCCGTGCCCAATGCCCTACTTCCCACCGTCACGATCGTGGCGCTCACCTTCGGGTATGTCCTTGGAGGTGCCATCGGGGTGGAGGAGGTCTACGCCTGGCCGGGCATGGGCCGGCTCATCGTGGACTCCATCGCCGACCGTGACTTCCCGGTCCTGCAGGGCGTCTTCCTGGCCATCGCCGTATCGGTCGTGGTGGCCAACCTCATCGCGGACGTGCTCTACGGGATGCTCGACCCGCGGGTGCGCACGTGATCCTCCGTCGCCTGTCCTCCAGTCGCCAGGGCCTGCTGGGACTGTCCATCCTGGCCATCTTCGGTCTCATCGCCCTGGTAGGTCCGTTCCTGGTGGGCCCCGTCGACCGGGCCGGAGCCAACCCGTCGCTGCTCGATCCTTCCATGGCCCATCTCTTCGGCACGGACCGCTCTGGACGCGACCTCTTCGTGACCAACGTCTGGGGCGCACGCATCAGCCTCCTGGTGGGCATCGTGGCGAGCGTCATCTCGATGGTCATCGGGACATCGGTGGGCATCGCCGCGGGCTACCTGGGCGGTCGCTGGGATTCCTGGCTGATGCGCTTCACGGACTTCTTCTACGTCCTGCCGACGCTGGTGCTGGCGCTCGTGCTGGCGGCCATCCTGGGTCCCAACCTGACCAATGTGATCGTGGTCATCGGACTCACCTCGTGGCCGGGGACGGCACGCATCATCCGCGCCCAGACGCTCACCATCCGTGAGCGCATGTTCGTCGATCGGGCACGAGCCTATGGCAGCGGTTCGCTGCGGATCATGCGCCGGCAGGTGCTGCCCAACGTATTCGGCCTGGTCGTGGCCAACACCACGCTGACAATCGCCGCGGCGATCTTCCTGGAGACGACCCTCTCCTTCCTCGGCGTCGGCCCGCGCGACACCTATTCCTGGGGCCGCATCCTGGAGGAGTCCTTTTCTTCCGGCGCCCTGACCCTGGGCAAGTGGGCCTGGTTCGTGCCGCCGGGCCTGTCGGTGGTGCTGGTCGTGCTGGCCTTCACGCTCATCGGCGGAGCCTTCGACGAGATCCTGGATCCCCGACTGCGGTCTCGCGGCGGCTCCCCAGGCAAGGCCGATGGGCCGACCGATCCGGCCATGGCTGATGACCTGCCCGGCGCGCCACTGGCTGGCAGGGTCTGAGAGCTATGGCACTCCTCGAGGTCCGCGACCTTGTCGTGGAGTTCAGGGTCGGCGGTGATGCCCTGCGTGCCGTGGACGGGCTCAGCTTCGATGTCGGAGCGGGTGAGGCCGTGGGGTTGGTAGGCGAGTCGGGCTGCGGCAAGACGACCACGGCGCTGGCCATCGCGCGACTCCTGCCGGAGAACGGACGCATCGTGGCCGGGTCCGTGCGCTTCGATGGCGAGGACCTCACGACGCTCAAGCCCGGACCGTTCCGACGCAAGCGCTGGAACGACTTCAGCATCGTCTTCCAGGGTGCCATGAACGCACTGAACCCCGTCCAGCGCGTGGGCGACCAGGTGCTTGAGCCGATCTTGTTGCACGAGCCGGCAACCACCCGGAAGCAGGCCTGGCGACGAGCGGGTGAGCTGTTCGAGATGGTGGGCATCAGCCGCGACCGTCGCAAGGAGTACCCCCATCAGTTCAGCGGCGGCATGCGACAGCGCGTGATGATCGCCATGGCGCTGGCCAACCGGCCGCGCCTGGTCATCGGCGATGAGCCCACCACGGCCCTCGACGTGATGGTTCAGGCCCAGATCCTGGACTTGCTGGAGCAGTTGCGCCGTGAGCTTGGTCTGGCCCTGGTACTCATCACCCACGACCTCTCCGTGGTGGCGGAGACCTGCGACCGCGCCGTCGTGATGTACGCCGGTCAGCTGGCGGAGACAGGCACCGTGGAGCAGCTCTACCGTGATCCAAGACATCCCTACACGACGAGGTTGATGCGTTCGGTGCCGGATATCGGTGGTGTTCGCCGGCTGCCCCAAGGCATCCCCGGCCAGCCGCCCAGCATCCTGCAGCCACCCAGCGGTTGCCGCTTCCATCCGCGTTGCGACCACGCCATGGCGGTCTGCATGGCGGCCTACCCCGAGCGACGCTCGTTCGCTGCCGAGCATGCCGTCCACTGCCATGCCGTGGACGAGGATGGGCGGCTGCGCGATCCGGCGTCGCTGCCGCTCCTGCCCTCTGCACAGGCCCTGGCCGGGCCCGACCCGCTGGTCGATGCGTCGGCGGGTGCCCCGCCGGAGCTTTCGCAGGTCGAACTGCCGTGATCGAGCTGCGAGGCCTGCGCGTCAGCTTCCCGCTGCGAAGGTCGCTGGCAGCGGCGCTCCGAAGGCAGCCCATCCGCGAGGTACGCGCCGTGGACGGCGTCGATCTGACGCTGTCACGTGGTGAGATCGTGGCCCTGGTCGGGGAATCGGGCTCGGGCAAGACGACCACGGGTCGGGCCATCGCCCGACTCGCCCCGCTATCGGGCGGTGCGCTCCTGCTGGAAGGTCGAGACGTCACGGCCATTCGGGGGGCCGATCTGCGCGCCTACCGGCGGCGCGTCCAGATCATCTTCCAGGATCCGTATGAGAGCCTCGATCCGCGGCGCACGGTCAGCGAGCAGGTGGAGGAGCCACTGGCCGTGCAGGGCATCGGCACATCCGGTGAGCGGCGGGAGCGCGTCGATCGCGCCCTCGAGGAAGCAGGATTGCGGCCCGCCGAGACCTTCCGCCCACGCTACCCGCACGAGCTGTCGGGCGGCCAGCGCCAGCGCGTGGCCATCGCCAGCGCGATGGTCTTGGAGCCCGACGTGCTGGTAGCGGACGAGCCGGTCTCGATGCTCGATGTCTCGCTGCGCAGCGGCATCCTGCGCGTGATGCTGGGCCTGCGGCAGGCGCGCGGCGTGGGCATCCTATTCATCACCCACGACCTGTCGCTGGCCTGGCTCATCGCCGATCGCATCGCGGTGATGTACCTGGGGCGCATCGTGGAGGTCGGTCCGGTCGAGGCGCTGGTGGCCGATCCGCGGCACCCTTACACCAAGGCGCTGCTGTCGGTGATGCCCTCACCCGACCCGGCACGCCGGCGGCAGCGCGCCATCCTGCGCGGCGAGACGCCGGACGCCTCGCGCATCCCTTCTGGATGCCGCTTCCATACACGGTGCCCGCTGGTCTTCGACCGCTGCCTGACGGAGGACCCACCCGACTTCGCGGTGGGTGACGGCCACACGGCCGCCTGCTGGCTGGCGGCGGGTGGCACCTCGCTGCCCGAGTTCCCGCTGGCTACGTCGCCACCGACCGGTGAAGGGCCTCCGGCGGATCCCGCGGGGCCCGCGCCGGCGTCACCTTGACGTAGCGCTCCACCATGGTCCGGCTGCCGGCGATGCCCAGCTGCTCGAAGAGGTAGCGGAACTTGGCCTCCTGTGAGGCCAGGATGTCATCCTTCTCGGGCATATCCCAGAGCTGCCGCTTGAAGGGGCCCAGCGCCTTCTTGCGCGTCTTGTACAGGAAGACGTCCTCGCTCTCGCCCTCCTTGCGCTCGTCGGCGGTGTTGGCCCGGCACCATTCCTCCATGGCGGATCGCAGGTCCTTGGGGAAGGCGGGATGGTCGTAGAGCAGGTTCTGGAATCCGGTCGCCAGATGGATCTCCGCGGTCTCCACCTGAGGGAAACGGTCGAACAACTCGTCGGGGAGCGTCGACGCGCCATGCTGCACAGCGCCGGCCAGGCCGTACTCCCGGCACACGGCGGAGAGCCTTTCCAGCGTCCCGAAGTCCAGCTTCACTTCCGCCAGGCCGCCGCCGGGCAATGGCACGCCGCCGTGGGACGTGCCGGTCTGGACGCTCACCTTGGACAGCCCCACGGCTAACTCCCCGGCCAGGCGGTCGAGTTCGCGGCGGAAGCCGTCCAGATAGGCGCGCAGCTCTTCCTCTGTCGAGTTCTGCTTGCCCACCTCACCGATCTCGCCCCCGATGCTGACGGTCATCCCGCTGGGCTCCTCAGCCCGGATGAGCGCGGCGATCTCTGCCGCCCGCCGGTAGTTCTCGCGCTGCTGTTCGTCCACCGTGGCGAAGGAGAGGTCGACCAGGGTCGATGAGTCGATATCGATGTTGCCGTAGCCCACGCGCAAAGCGTCAGTGGTCAGCTTGCGGATGGCGCCCGTGGTGCCCTCCGGATCATCCGCGTACTTCTTGGCATTGAACTGGTAGTGGTCGCCCTGCACGAACACCGGACCGTGCCAGCTCGCCGAGATGCAGCCAGCCAGCACGCTCGTGATGAACTCGCCGGGGCGCTGGAAGGTGTACTCCTGCTCACTCCGCGCGAGCTCGAAGACGATCGCCCCGGCATCGAGGGCCTGTGCCGCCCGACACATCGCGGCCGCCATGTCGAACACCTGCGTGCGCAGGTTGACGGCCGGCACGGTGAAGCCGGACACCTCTCTCCTGCCCCGCGCCATGTACAGCTCGTGGATGGTGGCCGACGGTGATCCGAGCGCTTGCGACGCCTCCCAGATGAGCCAGCGGGCCGCCTCCACGGTGTCCGCGTCCTCGCTGAACGTGGCGCTCCAGGCCAGGTCACTGATGCCCCGACCACGAAGAGCCGTTTCGTCCTCGATGGACAGCCGCCCACCGTCCAGGGCGCATACGCCGGCGAGCAGGTCACGCAGCTCATCGACCGAGCCTGCAGCGGTGGGCGTGGTCATGTCAGGGACCTCCGGGCTGGGCGGCGGATGGGATGGCGAGATGGGCCGTGGCGATGTCGCCGGGAATCGTACCGTGCGAAGCGGGGGGCCGAGGCCGTCGCAGCCGATACCATCCTCCCGTGCTCGCCTTCATGACGCGGCTGGATGCCATCGCCCGCTCGTCGGGTCTGGCCGTGGTGATGCTGGTCGCGTCCAACGCGATCCCGATCGTGGGCGTGCTGTTCCTGGGCTGGGACATCCTCACGCTGCTGGTCCTGTACTGGATCGAGAGCGGCGTGATCGGTCTCATCAACGTCCTGAAGATGGCACGCGCCGAGGGTCCGCACGACCTCAGGCCCGGGACCAGCTTGACCTTCAGTGGTCCGCCAGGCTGCGCACCGACGGCAGCCAAGGCGTTCATGATCCCGTTCTTCATCTTCCACTACGGCGTGTTCTGGGTCGTTCACGGCGTGTTCGTATTCCTGCTGCCTCTCTTCGCCGGTCTGTTACCCGTGATGGCCGTGGACGGAAGACTCCCCCAAGGCGCGTCGGTACCACCGCTCTCGGGTGCCGCCATCTCGATCGAGGGGATACTCCTGGCAGCTGGGGCACTGACCATCAGCCACGCGGTCTCCTACTACCTGAACTTCATCCGACGCGGCGAGTACCGGCGTGTCTCCGTGATATCGCAGATGGCGCGTCCCTACGGACGCGTGGTCATCCTCCATCTGACCATCATCCTGGGAGCTGTCCTGGTGGCGACCCTTGGCCAGCCCATCGCCCTGTTGGTGCTCCTGGTGGGGCTCAAGACGGCCCTCGACCTGGCCCTGCACGTTCGATCTCATCGTTCCGCCGGACATGGTCCGACGTCACCCGGTCCTGATACGAGTCTCATTCGGACACGCAACCTTTGACCCGCCTTTGTAGCCCTCCTGAAACGCTGCGTCCGACAAGCTCACCGGGCAACGCGGCGTTTCCCGACGCCCATCGGAAACCCCAGTGGAGGTCGCTCATGGGTCTCATCGGCCTGCTCGTGGTGATCATCCTGATCATCCTCATCCTGCGCTTGCTATAGCGGCGGGTGGAGTGAAATGACATACAGGGGAGGACGCTATGGATGATCGACCGGTCACGCAGGACAGCATCGTGCACGAAACCTTCGTGGAGACGCCGCCGACTGGCGGGGGTGTGATGGCCAGAAACGACTACTGGGCCACCGGCACTGAGCCGGACCGGACGCAGCTCAAGTGGGGCCCCATCTGGGCCGGGTTGCTCACGGCGCTGGGGCTCTTCGTCTTGATGACCTTGGCCGCCATCGCCGTCGGACTCCAGGCAGCGCCCGGCGCAGACGAGGGAGCTGCCGCCGCGGTGGCCGGGATCGTGACGGGCGTGATCGCCCTGGTCGCTTTCTTCATCGGCGGCTTCGTCGCTTCCTGGTCGGCCAACCTCTCGGACAACGGGCGCAGCCTGCTGAACGGGTTCCTGGTCTGGGCGCTCTTCCTGGTGCTGTTGATGATCCTGGCAGCCTTCGGGGCCGGCTCCATCTTCGGCGCCGCGACCAACCTGCTGGGCGAAGTGGCGGTGAATGTCCCGGACGTGGACGTGACCCCCGACGAGGCCTTGGCCGGCGCGAGAGAGAGCGCGTGGGCTTCGCTGCTGGTGCTTGCTCTGACGGCCGCGGCGGCCGCTCTGGGCGGTGTGGTCGGTTCCCACGACACCGTGCGCAGCCGCTGGGGCCGCACGGCCACCTGATCACCCAACGCGACGCCAGAGCTGGCGTTATCGGACCGGTCGGATCTTGGATGGCCCGGCCGGTCTCTCTATGCCCCGCGGGTGGTGCGGCGGCCCACGAAGTCGACCAGGACATACTCGCCCAGGCGTTCGGGAGTGGCGTAAAAGGCACGACCCCTATTGAGGGCGGTCATGCGCTCCACGAACTCCGTCAGTGCGCGCGAGCGTTCCAGCATGAACGTGTTGATGGTGATGCCCTCGCGGGTGCAGCGGCCGACCTCCTTCAGCGTCTCGGTGATGGTGCGTCGCGTGGGAGGGTAGGAGAATTCCACGTCGCCGTCCTCGAAGTGGGCCGTCGGTTCGCCGTCGGTGATGATCACGATCTCGCGGTTGGTGGCGTGCGATCGCGCCAGGAGGCGTCGCGCCAGCAACAGGCCGTGCTGCAGGTTGGTGCCGTATTCGTAACCGTGCCAGGAGAGTGACGCCAGCGCCCCGGGTCTGATCTCACGGGCGTGGTAGGCGAAGCCCACCACGTGGAGCTCGTCCCTCGGATAGCGCGTTCGGATCAATGTGTCCAGCGCCACGGCGACCTTCTTGGCGGCCATGAAGCAGCCTCGCAGCAGCATGGAACGGCTCATGTCCACCAGCAGGACGGTGGCGGCACTCGAAAGCTCCCTTGTCTCCCGCACTGCGAAGTCGCTCGGCTCCAGGGCCACGGCCAGAGGTCGTGCACCGGCCGTGGGGCGGCGTCGCTGGGCGACACCCGCGACTCGCAGGCCCGCATGGCCCACCCTCGCCTCGCTCGCCTCACGCAGCATCCCGTTGGCCAGCGTCCGCTGCAGATCGAGATGGAAGGGCCGGCCGAAGGCGTACGGCGTCGACACCTCCTCGACTTCGCCGCCCATCCCGTTCGCGTTCGCGGCATGGCCCCCGAACGCATCGCGACGAAGCCGCGCGAAAAGTTCATCCAGGACGCCCTGGCCGAGGAGCCTGGCACCGCGCGGGGTCAACTCGAGCTCGTGGCCATTGCGCTCGGCGAGGCCAGCCTCCTCCAGCCGCCGCGCCAGGCTCTGGAGGTCCGCCAGATCCTGTGCGGACTCAGCGCTCAGCAGCTCGCGTATCTCGGCCGGATCCAGGTCACTCAGCCGGCCGGTCTTGCCGGCCAGGTCGAGTCGATCGGACAGTCGATCCAGCCGCCCGATCCGCGCCAGCTGCTGCAGCGCCCCCTCCAGCGAGAGCGACTCCGAGCCGCTGAAGGACATCCGCTCACCGAGCCCACCTGGCAGCAACTGGTCGAGCGTGGAAGCAAGGCTGGAGAGGTCCACGCGCAACCGGTCATCGCGCAGCAGGGCGTCCATCAGTGAACCGAGCTCCTCGCGTTGCTCGGGCGTCATGGAGGCGAGCAGCGACTGCATGGCTGCCATCCGCTCCACGAGCTGCTGGACGATGTCGTCAAGCGTGCGTGCGCCGGGAAAGAAGCCGCCATGCTTCGCCAGGAAGGCGTCTACCCTCTCCGGCGACGGCTCGCCCCCGTCCAGGCGCTCACGGAGCAACGCGTCTAGGTCCCGCACCATCTGTCGGTTCGCATCGAGCTGCTGCGGCGAGGCGTTCCTGATCGCCTCCGTCATGCCACCGAACCAGCCGTCAAGTACCTGGCCACCGAGTCGCTCGAGGAGTGCCTCGAAACGCTCACGGGCGGAGGGCTCCAGGAAGTCGTAGGCACGCAGGGCACGGATCCGCTCGCCCGGTTCGGGCGGGATCGCGTCCAACTCCTCCTGGCGACGGGCAGAGAGGTCGGTCAGCATCTTGCGCAGGCCCTCATCGCCGGTGTTGGCCGAGGCGGCTTCGGCCAGTCGCCTTTCGATGCCGCGGCGTTCCGTGCTGACGATGCTGTCGAGTTCCTCGCGCACCTCCGCCAGGACATCGCCCAGGCGGTACCGGTCAAGCAGCTCATGGCGTTCCCGCTCCAGGCGCTCCATCAGCTCCTGGAGCCCGGGGATGTGGTCCTCGCCAGTTCCGGACCGCAGTCGATAGCCCCGCTGGAGCAATCGGCGCAGGGCCTCGGGCAGATCCTCGCCAGCCATCATGTCGTCCGAGAGCGCGTCGAGCAGCTCGTCGGCGGAAACATCGGCGATTCGCTGGCGGCCGTCCCAGCGTGCGTAGCGGTACGGACCACCCCCGGCCAGTCCCGGTGCGGCTCCGCTCTCGGGGCTATCCCCCGGCGAGCCTGACTGGCGGCGGCTCGGCTCGGGCCACAGCGCGCTCATGAGCGGTAGCGTCCTCCGCCGCTAGCGCCCTGCCGTTCCTTGTTGAGCCGCCGCTGGAGGTGCAGACCCTCCAGCAGGAACTCCACCGCTGACGCGACCTCCGCCGGCGACTCACCCACCCCCAGCCGCGCCACCGCGTCGCCCATGCCCGGCGTCTCACGCACCCAGCGCACGTACTCTCGCGAAGGAACCGCGTCGCCCGTCTCGATCTCCAAGCCACTCTCGAAAGCGTCCACCACCTCGTCCAGCTGGTCCACGTCGACACGGCGCACGAAGACGGCCAGCAGCGCTCGGGAAAGGAGCCGATCCACGATGCGCCCCTCGGGAGCATCGTCGCCCAGGGTCTCCAGCTCCAGCTTCCCGGTCGTGGCCGGGAGCAAGGCGCCGAGGTCGCTGATGCGCGGCGAGCCTGACGGCTCTCCCAGCCGGACGGCTCGCTTCAGGGCACTCGCCAGCAGCACCTCCAGGTTGGCCACGCTGACGCGCACGCTGACCCCGGAGCGCTGGCTGATCTCCGGCGAGCGACGCGCCAGGTGGGTCAGCTCCGCCACCAGCTCCAGCAGATAGCCCGGCTCGGCGATGGGCCGGCCGCCATCGCCGGCGAAGCGCGCACGCTCCTGGCGCATGATGGCCATCTCGTCCTCGAGTGTGCTCGGGTAGTGCGTCCGGATCTGAGAGCCGAGGCGATCCTTGAGCGGCGTGATGATGCGACCTCGGCTGGTGTAGTCCTCGGGGTTGGCGCTGGCCACCACGAACAGGTCAAGCGGCAGGCGCAGCGTGTAGCCGCGCACCTGCACGTCGCGCTCCTCCAGGATGTTGAGCAGCCCGACCTGTATCCGCTCAGCCAGGTCGGGCAGCTCGTTGATGGTGAAGATGCCCCGGTTGGTGCGCGGGATGAGGCCGAAGTGGATGGTGCTGGCGTCGGCCAGGTAGCGGCCCTCCGCGACCTTGATGGGATCGACCTCACCTATAAGGTCGGCGATGGTGATGTCCGGGGTTGCCAGCTTCTCGCCGTAGCGCCGCTCGCGCGGGAGCCAGGCGATGGGCGTCTCGTCGCCCTCGCCCGCGATCCGGGCGGTCGCCTCCGGGCTGATGGGGGCGAGCGGATCATCGTTCAGCTCGCTGCCCGCCACGACTGGCACGACTGCGTCGAGCAGCCCGACCAACTGCCGGGCCAGACGTGTCTTTGCCTGCCCGCGCTCACCCAGGAAGACGATGTCGTGGCCAGCCAGGACCGCGTTCTCGATGGCCGGGATGACCGTATCGTCATAGCCCACGATGCCTTCGAAGAGCGGTTCGTCGGTGGCCAGGCGCGCAAGCAGGTTGGCGCGCATCTCCGCCTTGACGCTGCGCGGTCGGTAGCCACTCGCCTTCAGCTCGCCAAGGGTGGCGGGGCGGGGGCTTGTCGCCGTGTCGTTGGGGTCGGATGTGGTCATGCGCTGCTCCGGAACGGTCGGCTCGGGCCCGAGGTCGAGCCTAGGCGCGCGCCGAGCATGCGTCAAACGGAGTTGTCACATGCGTCAGTGGCTGTGCTCGCTCGGTGAGGCAGGCCAGGGCGCGCGCGCCGCCGCTCGCTCCGCTGCCGGCTGCCGCGGCGGTTCAACGGCGACGTGAGATTCCAGGGCGGCCCGGTCTCCGGCCGAGTCGGGAAGGGCGGCGAGGTGGTCGACCAGCCGCGCCCTATCCGCCTGGCGAGCCTCGAAGTCCGCCTGGCTACGATCGACGCGGTCGGCCAGCTCGGACGTCACGGCCCAGGTGAAATGCTCAAGCGTGGCGTCGCGTGTGTCGCGCGCTGCCAAGACCACCGGGGGACGGCGCTGGAGGTGACCGGCCACGTCTCGCTCCACCGGCCGGAGCAGGTGCGCGGCACCGACGCGATCCTCGGCGTCGAGCACCACGATGACGCCCAGGGCGCGGATCTCGTCGTCTGTGAGGCCGACCTCCGCAGAGTCCAGCATCTCCAGGAGCTCGCGAAGGGAAGCGGCTTCCGCGGTCGCGCGAAACCGGTCGCCTGGTCGCAGGCTCGCGATGCGTGCTCGAAGCACCGCTCCCCATACGCCGTTCGACGCGATGTGTTCGGACCATTCGCTGTCGGGACCGGGAAGAGCCTCCAGCGCCAGCAACAGGGTCGTGCGTTGATGGGACGCGCCACCGCTGACCACCAATGGGAGTCCGCCGTCGACCAGGAGCCACAGCAGCGCGGCCAGCTCCGCATCGAGTGCCCCCGCGCGGACCAGTCCCACCAGGGATGGCTCGGTCGACCGGTCGCGGATCAGCCGGCCAGCCCGTCTGGCCGTGCCGCTATGCGCGCGTCGAGCAGCGTGCTGACGGCGTGGATGATGCTGCTGTGCATCTCCTGGATCCGCGCCGTGGCACTGGACGGGACCACGATCGAATGCTCCGTCACTCCGCGCAGGCGGCCGCCGGTGTTAACGGTGAGTGTCACCGACTCGAGCGTGCGCTGTGCCACGGGGAGGTGCTCGTCGATGATGGCGCGGGTCCGCTCATGCTGATAGGTCACGATGCCGAGTCTAGCGATGCCACGTCGCCCGAGCGAGGTGTCCGAGCGATGAGATCCGGGCCACGGGGCGGAACTCCGTTGCATGTGGCGGCTCGCTCGCATGACATACGCGCGCGGCAGCCGAAGAGGTCCGCGTCTAGGTCATCCGGTCGTGCTCCGATGAAGGTCATCCGTCGTATTGACAAGCCGAGAGCGACCTGCCTACACTCCGCCACCGTGCGCGTCCAGCGCACCACCAAAGGAGTCGAACGAGCCAGATGATCGATGTCCGCTTCTCCAGCGCCGCAGCCTCCGTGCTGCGGACGGGCGCGCCCCTCGGCGGCCCGGACACGGGAGATCTGCGCCCTTCGTGACACCGCGACGACGCTGAACGCGTCAGACCGTTGAGCCGGAGGGCCTGATCGGGCCCCCCGGCTTTTTTGTTGCCTCGCGTCGAGTCGTGCGAGGGACGCGAGAGAGCCGCCTCCCGCTCGGGGGTCCAGCCGCCAAGACCTCACGTCCCACGACCCACCAGGAGCACGACCAATGGCCATCTCCATCGAGCCACAGCGGCCCGACGCCTCACCGGCGGAGTCTGCCGCGGCCGATCCTGCCCTGCGCACCGTAGACACGGACGTGGAGCCGACACCCAGCCCCCGCCTGCGCCCGATGCCCTCGGACGCCGTACCGGCCCTGCTGGTCGACCACGTCACCAAGCGCTTCATGGTGGGCCGCAAGAAGAAGCCGGTCATCGCCGTCAACGACGTCTCGCTGCGCATCGAGCGTGGCGAGGTCTACGGCATCCTGGGCGCCAACGGCGGCGGCAAGTCAACACTCATCCGCCTCGTCTCGACCCTGCTGACGCTGGACACCGGCCGTGTCGAGGTCTTCGGCAAGGACATCGAGCGGGACGAGATGGCGGTCAAGCGGATGATCAACCGGGTCTCCGTTGACGCCGCCTTCTTCAAGAAGCTGTCACCACTGGAGAACCTGGTCTACGCCGCGCGGCTCTACGGTCTGGATGCGGGCATCGCCCGTCGCGAGGCCATCACCATCCTGGCCCGCCTGGGCATCAAGGAGTCGCGCCTGTCGCGACCACTGGAGCAGATGAGCCGGGGCATGCAGCAGAAGGTGGCCATCGCCAGGTCGATCCTGACGAGCCCAACGCTGCTGCTCCTGGACGAGCCCACGACCGGACTGGATCCCAGATCGAAGCTGGACGTACAGACCTTCATCGAGGAGCTGCGCGACAGCCACGACGCGACCATCGTCCTGACCACCCATGACCTGGCAGAGGCGGAGCGCCTCTGCGACCGCATCGGGATCCTCAACGACGGCCGCCTGATCGTGGAGGGCACGGCCGAGGAGCTCAAGACCCTGGTCGAGCGTGACCACGGCAAGGAACCCACGCTGGAAGCCGTATTCATGACCTACACCGGCCGCTCTCTTGACGACGATGTCGAGGAAGAGAGCTCCGATGACGACTGAACTTCAGCCCAACCCCGCTACCTCTGGAGTCGACCGATCATGTCCACCCTGACGCGCGAGATGCGCGGCTCGTACGCCTTCATCGAGCGCAACTGGTTCCTCGTCAAACGCTACTGGGGTTGGGAGGTGGCGTACCTCGTGTACGCCCTCGCCTCGGCCCTGGCCATCGCCTTCATCGGTGCCGACCAGGGCGACGCTCGCCTGCTCCTCTCGCTGATGATCGGCGCCATCTTCTGGAACTACCTGTCCATCGTGTTCGGCTTCATCGCCGAGACGGTGGCCTGGGAACGCTGGGAGGGCACGCTCGAATACACCTTCATGGCACCCATCAGGCGCTACACGCAACTGCTCGGCTCGACCTTCTTCGCGGTGCTCTATGGCCTGGTCCACACCGCCGTGATCCTGGTCGTGCTGACCATGTTCTTCGGCCTCGACCTGTCGCGCGCCGACTTCCTAACCGCGGCGGTGATCATGGTCATCGGCTCCGCCTCGTTCATCGGCATCGGCATGATGGCTGCCATCCTTCCGCTGATGTACGTGGAGCGCGGTGCCCAGATGACCTTCGTGCTGCAGTCGCTGCTGCTCCTGGTGAGCGGTGTCTACTACAGCAACGAGGTGATGCCCGAGTGGATGCAGGTCCTCTCGGCGTTCTCGCCGGCCACGTACGTCCTCAACGGCGTACGCGCCGGGCTCATGGACGGCGTGCCCATCACGGACCTGTGGGGCCAGGTATGGCCACTCGCGGTGATGGCCGTGGTGCTCATCCCGCTGGGCGTCTGGACCTTCGGGGTGGCCGAGCGCTACGCCAAGCGCACGGGCAAACTGAAGCGGGTCGGCTGATGGATGTGATGGGCTGGAGTCCGGAGCGCGAGACCGCCTTCGCTGAGCATGCGGAGGCCGGTTTCGTGCCAGGTCGCGTGGTCAGCCAGGAGCGCGACGTGGTCCATGCCGTCACCGCCCAAGGACTGGTGGACGTGCGCATGCAGCGCGGCTTCCGACGGTCAGCGGCCCCCGGATCCTTCCCCACCGTTGGCGACTGGATCGCCCTGGAGCCGATGGCCGGCGGTGATGGCGCGCTGCGCGCCGTCCTGAAGCGCTCGAGTGCCTTCACCCGCGGACAGTCGGAACGGGGCGGACGCGCGTCGGGTCAGTTGCTGGCCTCCAACGTGGACACCGCGCTTCTGGTGGCGGCCCTCGACCGCGACTACAACCTGCGCCGCATCGAGCGCTACCTGGCACTGGCCTGGGCCAGCGGCGCGGCGCCGGTGATCTTGCTCAACAAGGCCGACCTGTGCGACGACGTGCCGGCCCGCGTCGCAGAGGTCGCCGCCATCGCCAGCCAGACGCCCATCCACCCCATCAGCGCCCGGACCAGGTCCGGTCTCGAGGTGCTGGACCGTTACCTCGTTCCGGGTCAGACGCTGGTCCTGCTCGGCTCGTCCGGCGTGGGCAAGTCGACCATCACCAACATGCTGCTGGGCGACCAGCGGCAGGCCGTCCAGACCGTCCGCGAGGATGACCATCGCGGGCGCCACACGACAGTGGGACGGGAGCTCTTCGTGCTGCCCGGTGGCGCGTTGCTCATCGACACACCCGGGCTGCGCGCCGTCGGGCTGGTCGACTCCGACGAGGGCCTGGACGCGGCCTTCGCGGACATCGCATCCCTTGCCCAAGGTTGCCGCTTCATCGATTGCTCGCACACGGTAGAGCCAGGCTGCGCCGTACGCGCGGCCATCGAGAGCGGCGAGCTGGCCGAGACCCGCCTGCACAGTCAGCAGAAGCTACAGCGAGAGATCGCCGCCACGGAACGGCGTTCATCGCCCGCCCGATCGCGCGCAGAGGCGCGGCGTTTCGAGCGCAGCATCCGCAGCTCATGTCGGATCCAGGATCGGCTCAAGGGCCGGCTGGACAGTGATCGAAGCTGATACCTCCATGCCGACGACGCGATCCGAGGAGCCGATGATGACCACGAACACGAAGCTGGATCCGGGCGCAGATGTCCAGCTGCCCGACGCGCCGACTGTCGCGGGCCTGCGCTTCCGTCGCTACCGCGGCGAAGTCGATCTGCCAGCCATGGTGCGGGTAGGCAACGCCGCTCACGACGCCGATGGCGTGGATGAGGTGGTGACCGTCGAGGGGATGATGGTCGACTACGCCAACCTCACCAACTCGGACCCCTTTCAGGATGTCCTTCTGGCCGAGGTCGATGGCCTCGTGGTGGCCTACTCGCGGGTCGAGTGGGAGGACGAGAACAACGGTGGTCGGACCTATACCGACTTCGGTTTCGTCCACCCCACCTGGCGCCGGCGCGGGCTCGGTCGGGCCATGCTCCGGGAGAACGAGCGGCGCCTGCGGGAGATAGCCGCGAACCACACCCATGACAAGCCGCGCTGGCTCGGCTCGTTCGGGGCCGATCGCGATGAGTCCAACACCTACCTGCTGCTGAGCGAAAGCTACATCGTGGTACGGCACTTCTACGACATGGTCCGCCCGACCCTCCAGGACATCGAGGACTTCCCTCTACCCGAAGGAGCGGAGGTTCGCCCCGTGAGTCAGGAAGGATTCCGACAGGTCTTCGACGCAGACGCGGAGGCATTCCGAGACCACTGGGGTGGTGTCGACT
>JALZLQ010000154.1 GCA_030858605.1 Chloroflexota bacterium | reverse complement strand
AGGAAGGCCAGCCGGGCCAGGAAGGAATCGACAGAGCCGACTGAGCGGAGGCGGTAGGGTTTTCTGGGGGTCGGGTGCCCATTGGGGGTGGGGCCGTTTGCGGCGATCGATTCCAGCCCCGTTGCATATCGCGGGGTAGGCAGGCCTCAGGCTCTGGCGCGCGCCGGATCCCGCCCGCTCAGGGCCGCCTTCAGCGTTCGCGGCGCCAGGCGAGGAGGGCGGAAGGGCGACCCGACGCCTCGAGTGCCACCACTCCTCCTCGGCGGTGCCGCCACACCGTACGCTGCGCGGCGTGGACCAAGCTTTCCTCCTGGCGGCCCTCTTCTTCGGGACGGCGATCCTCTACTCCTCGGTGGGGCACGCGGGAGCATCAGGCTACCTGGCGGGGATGGCGCTGGTGGGGCTGCCGCAGACCGTCATGAAGCCGACGGCGCTGGTCCTGAACCTCCTGGTGGCGAGCGTCGTCACTGTGCGCTTCCACCGCGCCCACTTGATCGAGTGGCGGACCCTGGCACCCTTCATGGTCGGGTCGGTGCCGTTGGCCTTCGTTGGCGGAGGCATCACGCTGCCCGGCAGCGTCTATCGCGTGCTGGTCGGGATCGTGTTGATCCTGGCCGCTGGTCGGCTGCTACAGACCGCGCTGCAGACCGCGAAAGGGGCAGGCACTGTGTCCGCCACGCCCGCGGCGGACGATGAGCTTCCGCCGCGCCGGCGCCATCCAGCTGTGGCAGTTGCTGTGGGCGGGGTGATCGGCCTCCTGGCCGGACTCACCGGGACCGGCGGTGGGATATTCCTGACACCCGTGCTCGTCCTTTCGGGCTGGGTCAGCGTACGAGCGGCCGCTGGGATGTCAGCCGCCTTCATCCTGGTCAACTCGGCGGCAGGTCTGGCGGGGAACGTGGCCAGCGTGCAGTCGGTGCCGGATGCCGTGCCGCTGTGGGGCGTGGCCGTTCTGGCTGGCGGCTTTATCGGATCAGGGCTGGGCAGTCGAAGGCTTGGGACGCCCGTGATGCGAGGGCTGCTTGCGCTGGTGCTCCTGGTGGCCGGCGCCAAGCTCATCCTGGTCGGCTGAAACGGGACTCGCGACTCGCCGTTCCGATCGACCGCGCATCCGCGCGCTAGAGTGAGCTGGGGACACGCATAGGTCAGAGGTAACGGAATGCTCGCCCGCTTCTTCACGCGCTTGATCGATGCCCAGGGCGTCTGGGCCCGCCCGCTGGGCGGCTTCAACCAGCGCATACTGAAAGCCATCTTCGGGCCGCTGCGCCTGGTCAAGGACTTTCTCAACGGCAAGTGGCTGGGCCATCCGGTGCACGCCGCGCTGAGCGACCTGCCTATCGGCATCTACACGCTGGTCATCGTCTTCGACGTGCTCGGCCAACGCGAGGCGGCGAGCATCGCCCTGTTCCTGGGCATCCTGTCGCACGCCGCCGCGGCCGTGGCCGGTTTCGCCGACTACACCGACACGGACGGCCGGCCGCGCATGGTGGCCACCGTCCACGCAACGCTCATGACCGTGGCCATCGTCCTGAACATCATCTCTCTGGTGATGCGCTCCAACACGGGCGACCAGACCGCGCCCATCGTGCTCTCGCTGATCGGGTATGGGCTGGTCACGGCGGGCGCTTATGTGGGCGGAGAGGTCGTCTACACGCTGGGCAACATGGTCAATCGACACGCCTGGCGCTTCATGGGCGAAGGCAAGTGGCAGGCCTTGGACGTGACGGAGATCCCCGAGGGCGTGCCGGTCAAGGCCAAGGCCGGGGCTCAGACGCTGGTGCTGGTACGACAGGGAGAGACGATCCACGCGCTGCACGACACGTGCGCGCACGCCGGCGGACCGCTCTCGCAAGGCAAGGTCGTGGACGGCTGCATCGAGTGCCCCTGGCACGGCTCACGCTTCGAGCTGACCACCGGCTACAAGAAGCGCAGCCCCACCACGTATGACCAGCCGCGCTTCGAGGTACGGGCGGGCGATTCAGGCGGCTGGGAGGCTCGGCGAGTGACCAGCGGCAGCGCCGGCATTGGCGAGCACTAGTCCGTCGTCGGCCGCGCGAGGGCCGACAGCTGCCCCGACGGGGCGTTCTCGTTCGTTCATCGTGACGGATCGCTCGTCTACCGGTCCGGCGGACGTGGCAGACGACCATGAGATACGGTGTCCGGAGCATCCCCTTGTCAGCAAGCGAGGTACACAGTGGAACAGCACACGGAGCAGCAGATCGTGATTCGAGAGGTCACTCAAGTGCAGGCGTCCTGGACGGAGACCGAGCGCGGTGCGCCCGGCGCGTTCACGCTTCAGCTCATCCTTGATCACGGGGCCGACGAGTACGTCCTGCGTCCCACCGCCGATGACGCCGACGTCATCCTCAAGTTGATCAAGCGCAGCGACAAGGCGATGTTCGACCTGGACCGCAAGGTCCTCATCTTCGGCAGCATCTCGGTCGACTGAGCCCGGCGCCGCGGCGACCCCAAGCTGGTGCCGAAGCGATGAGCGCCCGAAGTCAGCCGGCCGTGACCGCTGCCGCAGAAAGGGTCCGGTAGCACGCCGAGCTGACGCATCAGCGCCATGAGTCCAGCCAGATCTGCGATCGGGGTCTCGCGTGGTCGCGCTCAGTGCTCGGTCAGCGTAGCCCAGCTAGCGTGACGGAGACGAGCCGGCGGACGGCGGCCTTGGACGGCAGGCTGCTGGCTGCGGCAAGGGCGTGGAGGCAGTAGCTCGCGAGCTCGTCAGGGGCAACATCCCCCCGGACATGGCCGATCGCTGCGGCCTCACTTAGCAGTTCCCGGACCATATCGCGGAGTCCATGCTCCGCTCGGACGACATGCTCGTCGCGATGAAGGAACGCGGCGAGTTCGCCGTCGTGGTGGCCGCCGGACTCGTGGGCGATGAGGGCGTAGGCCCCGAGCACGGCTTCCAGCCGCTCGCCAGGGTCGCCAGCCTGGTCTCGGGTCGTCGCAAGCTGTCCGAGATGCGCAGCGATCTGCCGTTCGTGCCAGGCGAACAGGATCGACTCCACGTCCGGGAAGTACTTGTAC
>JALZLQ010000148.1 GCA_030858605.1 Chloroflexota bacterium | reverse complement strand
CGTCGGCCGCTGAGCAACGCTTTCGCGAGCTGTGCCGTGGCGCGTGCCACATCGCTCGTTTCGTCCCGGCCGCGGTGCGAGGAGATGGCGCGGCGGAGGACGGACTCGGCATGGTCGTAGTGCCCTAACAATTCCGCGGCGTTGCCTATGCGCTCGAGCAGGTGAGCGCGCTCTGCCTCCTCGGCGGTCACAGTGAGTGCCTGCTCAAGGTACGTGATGGCCTGCTCATACGAGCCCAGGCCTGCCGCGCGGTCGGCCGCTCCGCGGAGCGCAAGTCGCGCCTGGACGCCCACAGCGTCGGCCTCGGCCCCTTGCAGCGAGGCGCGGTACGCATCCAGGTAGTGGCTTGCCAGCGCGCCGGCGATCTCCTCGTCGCCGAGCGACTCGTAGTATCGGGCGGCCGCGAGATGGCGAGCACGTCGATCCTTCTTGGCCAGCGTGGCGTACGCGACTTCACGGATGAGCCCCTGCGTGAACCCATGACTCCCCCGCTCCGGCGACAGCGGATCGGTGTCGATGCTGAGCACCTCCCGGCGCACGAGCGACCGCAGGCGTGGCTCGATCTCCTCGGGCGTCTGCCCGGTCAGCGCTGCCAGCGCTGCGATCGAGAAGGTCTGCCCGAGGACAGCACCGTCCTGGATCAAGGCACGCTCGGCTGGGTCGAGAGAGTCGAGCCGTGCCGCGATAAGCCCGTGGAGGGACTCCGGGACAGCCAGCTCGGTCAAGTCGCCAGTAGGTCGGTAGGCGCCGCCGCTGGTCTTGAGCCGGCCCTCTGTCACGAGCATTCGAACCGTCTCCACCGCGTACAGCGGAACGCCATCGGCGCGGGCGAGGATGGAGCGCACAGCTCTCTCTGGCAGGCCCGGCACCAGACCGGCCAGCATCGCGCGCATCGCCGGTTCGGGGAGCGGCTCCAGTGAGAGCGCCAGGAAGTTGCGGCGGCCGGCGCCCCAGTCGCGTCGCCGATCGAGCAGTTCGGGCCGGGCGAGGGTGACGATGTAGATGGGCTGGTCGCGCGACCACTCCAGGACGTGGTCGATGAAGTCCAGCAGTCCGTTGTCAGCCCAGTGCAGGTCCTCGAAGAGCAGGACGGCCGGACCACGCTGTGCCACGTGCTCGAAGAAGGTTCGCCACGCCGCAAAGAGCTGATCGCGACCGCCGGAAGGGGTCTCCTCGAGTCCCAGCAGGACCAGCAGCGCATGCTCGACGCCTGCCCGGTCGGGGGCATCCGGAAGCCATTCATCGAGCGTCTCGCGGATCCGCATGCGGGTCGTCGGCTCGTCATCTGTCTCCAGCAGCCCCGCTCGGCGCCTGACCATCTCGCCGAGCGCCCAGAAGGTGACACCCTCGCCGTAGGCCGGCGAGCGGCCCTGGTGCCAGTAGACCGTGTCCAGGACGCCGTCGATGTACTTCAGGAACTCCCAGGCCAGCCTGCTCTTGCCGATCCCCGCTTGACCGGTGATAGAGATGAGGCGGGCACGTCGTTCACGCGCGGTCGCATGGAAAAGGTCCTTGAGCAGCTTCAGCTCGTTCTCCCGGCCGACGAATGGCGCCTCCAGTCCCTGTGTGCGGCCGGCGCCGCCTCGCTTCGCGATGACGCGCAGCGCGCGGAATGCGGCGACGGGTGAGTCCTTGCCTTTGAGCACCTGATCACCGGCGGGCTCGAAGGCGATGGCGCTGCTGGCCGCTCGTTGCGTGGATTCGCCCACGAGCACCGTGCCGGGCAGCGCAACCGATTGCAGACGGCTCGCTGTATTGACCAGGTCGCCGGCGACCATGCCCTGACCCTGAGCGCCGATCGTGACGGCTGCCTCGCCGCTGAGCACGCCTGCGCGCAGGCGCAGACCCTCTTCGCCCAGCTCCACGCCCAGCGTCCGAGCGGCATCGACGAGGTCCAGCCCCGCCCGGACGGCGCGTTCCGCGTCGTCCTCGTGGGCTGTGGGCGTGCCCCAAACGGCCATCACGGCATCGCCGATGAACTTCTCGATGGTCCCGCCGTAGCGTTCCACGACCTCGCGTGCCGCGTCGAAGTACCGGGTCAGGAGGTCGCGGACCGCTTCGGCATCGCGGTCCTGGGCGAGGGTCGTGAAGCCGACCAGGTCTGCGAACAACACCGAGACGAGCCGACGCTCTGCTGTGGGCATGGCCGCAGCCTCGGTTCGGCCGGCAGGCGCGAGAGCGGGGGCGCCTGCATCTGTGTCCGAGAGCGTCGAGCCACACTGACCACAGAACTTCGCGTTCGCCTCATTCGGTGCACCGCAGGTGGGGCAGCCGGCCGCGAGCCGGGTCCCGCACTCGAGGCAGAACTTGCGGCCTTCAGTGTTCGACGCAGCGCAGTTCGGACAGATCAACAGGCTCTCCCAGTGCGTCCCGACGGTTTGGCAGCGTAACGCAGTGCCATGGGGGCCGCTGCTACCATCGCGGTCCCCATGGATGAACGCCGCCGCTACTACCTGACCACGGCCATCGCCTATGCCAACAATCGCCCCGGACTGCACACGCTCTACGAGGTGATCGGCGCGGACGTCATCGCGCGCTGGCATCGGATGAACGGCGACCGGACGCGGTTCCTGACCGGCACGGACGAGTACTCCGTGAACATCGCCATGACCGCGGCGGAGCAGGGCAAGAGCCCCAAGGCCTTCGTGGATGAGATGGTCGAACTCTTCGCCAGCGCCGAGTACGCGCTGGGCATCGCGCCCGACCGTTTCATCCGTACCACGGACCCCGATCACCAGCGTGCCGTGCATGAGATCATCCGTCGCTGCCACGCCAACGGCGACCTGTACCCCGGTACGTATGAGGGTTGGTACTGTCCCAACGAGGGTTTCCGCGCGCAGTCGGACCTGATCGAAGACGCCACAGGTGTGCACTGTCCCAACCACCCGAACGTGGAGCTCCAGTGGCTAAGCGAGCAGAACTGGTTCTTCCGCCTCTCGCGATACCAGGAGCCCCTGGAGCGGTACTTCGCGGAAAACCCCGACTGGGTCGAGCCGGAGTACCGGCGCAACGAGATGCTGGGTTTCATCCGCCAGGGGCTGGAGGACTTCTCCGCGAGCCGTCAGAACGCGACCTGGGGCATCCCCTTCCCGCTCATGCCGAATGGCTCATCCGCCCAGCGCGCGGACGGTTCCTGGGATCCCGCCGCAGGCACCGTCTACGTATGGTTCGATGCGCTTATCAACTACATCACCGGCGCCGGCTTCCCAGACGACCCCGCTGCCTTCGAGCAGTGGTGGCCCTGCGACCTGCACGTCATCGGCAAGGACATCAACCGGCTCCACACCGTGATGTGGCCGGCCATGTTGATGAGTGCGGACCTGCCGCTGCCGCGCAAGGTCTGGGTGCACGGCTTCCTCTCGCTCCAAGGTGAGCGCATGAGCAAGAGCCGGGGCAATTTCCTGGACCCCACCGATGTGGTAGAAGCGCTGGGTACGGACGGCGCGCGGTACGTGACGTTGCGGGAGGTGCCCTTCGACCGAGACGCGGACGTCTCCTGGGATTCCTTCGTGCGCCGCTACAACGCGGATCTGGCCAATGACTTCGGCAACCTGCTGAACCGGACGCTGACCATGACCGGGCGCTACCTGGACGGCGAGCGGCCGGCGCCGGCCGCCAGCGGCACGCTCGGCGCCGTGTGGCCAGGACTGCTGGAGCGTTACCAGGCGAGTCTCCAGGGCTGCCTGTTGCACGACGCGCTGGCGGCCCTGTGGGAGTTCGTGGGCGAGGCCAACCGCTTCGTGGAGACAGAGCAGCCCTGGGTCCTGGCCAAGGCCGCCAAGGGCGGCGAGGCGGCCGCCGAGGAGCGACTGCGCGCGACGCTCGGCGATCTGCTGGAGGTCTGCCGGCTGGTGAGCCTCGCCGCGGCGCCCTTCATGCCGACCGTGGCCGCGCGCGCCGCTGAGCAGCTCGGCGTGGAGTACCCCTACGGATCCGATGGCAACGGCGGCCCCGCGCTGGGTGAGCTGCTCCGCTGGGGCGCGGTGCCGGCCGGGGGACGGGTCGGTGCGCCGGAACCGCTCTTCCCGCGGCTGGAATCGGAGTCGGCGACCTTGGTCGAAGCCTGACCGGCGTCAATAGCCGC
>JALZLQ010000102.1 GCA_030858605.1 Chloroflexota bacterium | reverse complement strand
TGGCGCTCGTCTACCGCGATGGCGTGGACGGGACCTGGCACCTGGAGCGCCTCTACGACTGAACGCGCTGCCCCGCCCAGTGGCGCGACCTACAACCTGCCCGCGCGGATGATGCGATCCAGGAACTGACGGGTCCGGGCTTCCTGCGGTTCGCTGAAGATGCGGGCGGGCGGGCCTTGCTCGGCGACGACGCCGCCATCCAGGAAGCAGACGCGGTCCGCTATGTCGCGGGCAAAGCCCATCTCGTGCGTGGCGATGACCATGGTCATGCCGGAAGCGGCCAGCTCGCGGATGACATCCAGCACCTCCGCCACCAACTCGGGATCCAGCGCGCTGGTGATCTCATCGAGAAGCAGGAGGTCCGGCTGCATGGCAAGGGCCCGCACGATGGCCACGCGTTGTTGCTGACCGCCCGACAATCGATCTGGGTACTCGTCGCGCTTGTCGGCCAGCCCGAATCGCTCGAGCAGCTCGTCGGCACCCGCCTCGGCGGCCCTGCGCGAGCGGCCCAGGACCTTCATCGGCGCCAGCGTCACGTTGCGCAGCACGCTCATGTGCGGGAACAGGTTGAAAGCCTGGAAGACGATGCCGATGCCACGCCGGATGCGGTCAGCGTCCGCGCCGCGGCGCGTGATCTCGTGCCCTGCCACCACGACCCGCCCGGCGTCGATCGGCTCGAGCAGGTTGATGCAGCGCAGGAGGGTGGACTTGCCCGACCCTGACGCACCTATGAGGCACACCACCTCGTGCTGCGCCACGACCATGTCGATGCCCTTGAGCACCTCCAGTTTGCCGAAGGCCTTGTGCAGCCCCTCGATCCGCAGCGCTTCCACGACCGGCGGCGGCTCCGCGACGGCGACGCTCATCGGGCACCGACCTGGGCATAGCGCTTGCGTCGGTCACGCGCGACCAGCCAGTCGGTGAGTCGCGCCAGGGGCACGGTCAGGACCAGGAAGAAGAGCGCCGTGATCAGGTAGGGCGTGAAATCGAAGGCCGCGGATGCGGCGATCTGCGCGCGCCGGAAGGCTTCCACGATGCCCAGCAAGGAGAGCAGCGCCGTGTCCTTCTGGAGCCCGATGAAGTCGTTGAGGAGCGGCGGGATGACGCGCCGCACGGCCTGAGGCAGGACCACATACCGGAGCGACTGGGCGCGCGACAGGCCCAGCGACCGGGCGGCCGCCTCCTGACTGGGATGGATGGAGTCGATGCCCGCGCGGTACACCTCGGCTACATAGGCTGACCAGACCAGGACCAGGCCCACCAGGCCCCAGAACAGCACGTCGTTGGTGACCCCCGGAAGGCGCAGCGCGGGGATCCCCAGGCCGAGCAGGTAGATGACCAGCAGCCCCGGCACGCCCCGGAAGAAGTCGATGTAGATGACGGCCATCAGGCGGATGGGGAAGAAGATCGGTCCGGGCAGGCTGCGCATCACGGCCAGCAGTAGGGCTACCACCAGGATGAGCGCCTCCGCCGTGAGGAAGATGCGCACGTTGACCAGGAACGCGGCCGTGATCTCGGGAAAGGCGTCGGCGAACACCTCGGCGTCGAAGAACGACTCCTGGACGCGCGACCAGCCGGGAGCGTTGACCAGGAGGTAGCCCAGGACGAGGGAGACCACCATCGTACTGAGCGTGGCTATGAGGATCCCTCCGCCGGGTGGGCGGCGGAGGGACCGGGTGCGGCGCGGTGGGAGCGGCTCGTTGACCGACGAGTCGGCGATGCCGCTCACGAGGGGATGACCGGGCGGTCGATCACTCGAAGAGGGGGATCTCCTGGCCCTCGCTGATCCATTCCTCGTAGATCGCGTCCAGCGTCCCGTTGGCCTTGATGACCTGCAAGGCCTCGTTGACGCAGTCGGTCAGGGGGCTGCCCAGCTCCAGGACGAGGCCGACCTGGTCGACCTGGTCGGAGTCAGGGAACTGGCCAACGACGGTGCCCTCGGGCTCCGGCGTGTCGAAGTCCTCCAACTGCGCGTCGCGCATGAAGATGGCCGTGTTGGCGTCCACCACGAGACCATCGATCTGGTCGTTCTGGAGGGCCTGCAGGGCATCGCTGTTGTTGTTGAAGACGGACGGCTCCACGGTCGGGGCGATGACGTCCTCGATCAGCTCGAAGCTGGTCGTGCCGACGGCGGCGCCCAGCCGATAGCCCTTGAG
>JALZLQ010000090.1 GCA_030858605.1 Chloroflexota bacterium | reverse complement strand
TACTTCCGCATCAACGGCGAGAACACGGGACAGTTCGAGCGCACCCTCATCGTGGTCGACGAGGGCGCCAAGGTGCACTACATCGAGGGCTGCACGGCGCCCATCTACGCCACCGACTCGCTCCATGCGGCGGTCGTCGAGGTGGTCGCCCTGAAGGGCTCCAAGGTCCGCTACACGACCATCCAGAACTGGTCGAACGACGTCTACAACCTGGTCACAAAGCGTGCCCATGCCTACGAGGACGCGACGGTCGAGTGGATCGACGCCAATACGGGCTCCCGCAAGACGGTCAAGTACCCGTCCATCTACCTGCGCGGGCGCGGCGCCAGCGCGGACATCATCTCAGTGGCCGTGGCCGGCGCGGGCCAGCACCAGGACACCGGCGCCAAGGCCGTGCACCTGGCGCCGGACACCAAGAGCCGCATCGTCTCCAAGTCGGTCTCCAAGGACGGTGGTCGGGCCACCTACCGCGGCCAGCTGAAGGTCGCGCCAGGGGCCACCAACGTGATGGCCAGCGTCCGCTGTGACGCGCTGATGCTGGATGACCAGAGCCGCAGCGACACCTATCCCTACATCGACATCCAGGAGGACGACACCTCCATGTCGCACGAGGCCACGGTGGGCAAGATCAGCGCCGACCAGGTGTTCTATCTGATGAGCCGCGGCCTGACGGAGAACGAGGCGCAGAACCTCATCGTTCAGGGCTTCCTGGAGGTCTTCACCAAGGAGCTGCCGATGGAGTACGCCATCGAGTTCAACCGGCTGGTGAAGATGGAGATGGAGGGTGCGCTCGGGTGACCGTCGCCCCACTCAAGCTGGCGTTCGCCGGACGGATCGACGCCAAGTCCATCGCCCGAGACCACCACGAACCCGGCTGGCTCCTCGATGAGCGCCTTGATGGCGCGCGCCTGGCGGCCAGCCTGCCGGGCGAGTCCAACCCGCTCTTCACCCCTTATCTGGACCTACGTCCGCTTCGACTCCATGAGGTGCATCCGTACCCGCGCGTGACCGCGCTCCCCGACGCTGGGGATGCTGCTCTTCCGTCCGGCGCTGGTGCGCTGCTGCACATCGAGGAGGACCGCGTCCTGGCGCACGTCCTGAGTGACGAGGCGCGCGCCGCCGGCGTTGTGGTCGACACGTTCCAGAACGTGCTGCGCCGCCGCCCCGAGCTCGTGCGCAAGGCCATCGAGGGTGGTCGCAGTCTGCCCCCGGACGATGCATTCGCACAGGTCGCCCGCGCCGCGTCGGTGGTCGGTGTGCTGGTGCACGTGCCGGCCGGCGTGACGCTCGAGGCGCCCATCGTCCTGCGCTGGGGTGCGGGCGTGCCCGGCCGTGGGCTGATCAACCGGACGGTGGTGATCCTTGGCGATGGCGCCAGAGCGAGCCTCCTGGAGGAGCATGTGGCCTCGCCGCGAGCCTCCGATGCGACTCAGAGTCTGTGGTGGGGCACCATGGAGTTGCAGCTCGGCGCCGGCGCGACCCTGGAGGTCGCCGGAGAGCAGGACCTCGGCCACGGCACCTCGATGATCGTCAACCGCCACGCCACGCTGGAGCGCGACGCCACGCTGCGCTGGGCCATGGCGAACGTGGGCAGCGGTTTCGTGCGCAGCCGCATCGACAACCAGCTGGTGGGCCGCGCCTCGTCCGTGCGTCAGGTGGAGATCGGCTTCGGCGGCGGTTCGCAGCTTTTCGACCTGACCAGCTACACGCGGCACATCGGGGAGGACACCACCGGGGATCTGCTCTCCAAGGGGGTCTTCCTCGATCGCGCGCGCGGCTACTTCAAGGGCCTCATCGACATCGAGCGGACGGCCAAGGGCACCGACTCATTCCTGGGCGAGTTCGCCATGTTGCTCACGCGCAAGGCCCGTTCGGTGGCCATCCCGTCGCTGGAGATCGACCAGCCGGATGTCCGACGAGCCAGCCACGCCAGTTCTGTGGGCCCCATCGACGAGACACAGATCTTCTACCTCATGAGCCGTGGGCTGAGCCGGGAGGACGCGCGCAAGTCGATCGTGCTGGGCTTCCTGGAGCCGGTCGTGGCGCGCATCCCGCTGGGCGACGCGCAGGACCACCTCCGGCGTCTGCTTGAGGACAAGTGGCCGGCGGCCGAGTCGGTGGCGGCCTGACCGCTGCGCTCCGACGGGTACCCGTCGGGAATATCGCCGAGCTGGCGCCCGGGACGATGGTGATGGTCCAGGTCGACGGTACGGACATCCTGCTGGTGAACATGGACGGGCACCTCCACGCCATGCAGGGCATCTGCTCGCACGAGTACTTCGAGTTGGACAAGGGCTTCCTGACGGGCGACTCCATCACCTGCGCCCTGCACCTGTCGCGCTTCGATCTGGAGACAGGCGAGGCGCTGGACCCGCCAGCGGAGCTGCCCCTGGCGATCTACCCGGTGACAGTGGAGCCGGACGGCGCGATGGTGCTGGAACTGCCCGAGGGATCCATCCCCGTCAACGAGTGATCAAGCCGCCACGCGCGATGGAGACCCGGACGACCACTTGCCGTGAGCCGGCGAGCCCGCCCTCCAGCCGAAGCCGATACTCCAGGTCCGTGAGACCGTCGGTCGAATACCCGTCAGGCCAGTCGTCGGCCGTCAGTGTCCTGTTATCCAGGACGAGCGGTCGCTCGAGTGGTCCCGACGTGGCGGGTACAGCCACGTTGGCAAGGCGGAATGGCTCCTGGTCGCCGATACGACCGAAGAGGCGAAGCCTGACGTTCTCGCTCCGGGCGCCTGTGATCGTCATCGACACGCGGTGCTCCTCGCCAGGCGCCAGGTAGCCACGGACCAGCGTCCCTTCGTCATCGACCAGCTCCACCCAGAAGAGCACATCGTCCTGAAGCAAAGGGTTGTTCGGAGGGGGAGGCTGAGACGGGCGCGGTCGGCTGGGCGTTGGACCCGGTGTCGCGGAGGGGTCGGTGGCATCAGGCGACTGAGCCGGTGCAAGGCTGGCTGGCGAGGTGTCTGCGGCGGCGGCGGGCGGCGGCTCGGCGTCGCGGGGGCCGGGAGGCCGACCAGAGATCCCCAGCGCGACCACGCCGGCGAGGAGTCCGCCGACGATCAAGGCCGGTATCACTGCTGACCGGCTGCTGCCAACCAGTGCCGGCCGCGCGACCGATCCCAGCTCTTCGATGCTGCCCGATCCGGCGGGTCGTTCATCGCGCCACTGCGTCATGGTGACAGGCTACACCCGACTGCCTGTCCCCATGGAAGTCGCGTCCCTAGAAGAGATCCCAGGTCCGAGCCATCTCATCGGCGCCTGTTCGCGCTGCGGCGCCCGCCTGACGAGTCCCCAGGCGGAAGCGTGCCTCGTCGGTCCCGTGCTGGACACCCTCCTTCGCCCCGTTCAGGCGCGCCAGCAGGTACTCCCCGATGAGCGGTCCGTGCTTGTAGGCGTGGCCGGAGCCACCGCCGGCCAGCCACACGTTCTCGAGCTCGGGATGCCGAGCGATCACGAAGTTGGCATCGATGGTGCTCTCGTATTGGCAGACCCTCGTCTCTACCACGGGGGCGTCCGCCAGGTCGGGGAAACGCCGGCGCAGGTAGGTGCGGGCCAGGCGAACCGACTCGGGATCCACCACGCGCTCGCCGTCGGTCGGATCGAAGACCGGTCCGTAGCGGTCCGGTGCCAGCTTGAAGCCGCGATCGTCGATGCCCGGCACGCCGTAGTAGGCGGCGTCGTAGTCGGCCCAGGCAGGCATCGCAGCGGCCGTGAATCGGCCGTCGCCGGCCGGCTGACCCATCAACACGAGGTCCTGCTTGGTGATGCGGATCTCGTCGCCAAGGATCGCCGGGAAGACGCGCGGCAGCCATGGGCCGCAGGCGAAGACGAACGACTCTGCTGACCACTGCGCGCCCGAACCGTCCTCGACCGACATGAGGCGCGACCCCTCCACCCGCCCGGGTCGCACAGCTGCCAGCTCGAAGCGCCCGCCCAGTTCCCGGAAGGCCTGCGTGACCTCCTGGCAGCCGCGCCTCGCCATGAGCACGCCTGCTTCGGGCTCATAGAGCGCGAAGCGGAGCCCATCGCCCGTGGCGATGGCGGGCCAACGACGCCGCAGCTCGTCCGGATCGAGCAACTCGCAGGGCACGCCGGAACTCTCCAGGACCGCCTGCGACACCGTCTCGAAGCCGGCCTCGCGATGGGCGAACCAGAGCATGCCCGCCGGTACGAAAAGTTCCACGCCGTGTTCTTGTTCGAAGCGCCGCCACTGCTCCAGCGCGAGTCGTGCCCAGCGCGTGTAGAGCTCATCGGCGCCGTGCGCGGCGCGCGTGATACGGGTCTCGTCGCCGCTCGTCGCGCGCAGGTGACCCGGGCCCCAGGCATCGAGAAGGGCCACGCTGCGGCCGCCTGCCCGCTGGGCGTGGTAGGCGGTCCAAGCGCCCATGACGCCAGCGCCGACCACCAGCAGGTCGGCTCGCCGCTCCGCCGTCACGTCAGCTCGACGCCCACGCCCCGCCGGTCAGCGGCGCGGAGGAGAGCGTCGGCGAAGATGATGTCAGCCAGCCCGACGCCAAGATGTGTGACGAGCACTCGCCCGGGCGCGGCGTCGTCGGAGGCAGGCCGATCTGCCAGGGGCGCTTGAGGATCGAGCCACTGTCCGATGATCCCGGCAGGTTCGGGATAGCCCGCGAATAAGCCGGCGTCGCGGTTGGCTCTGAACTGGCCCGCCTCATCGACCACGAATAGAGCGGCTTGATCGGCCAGCGCTGCGGGCACGCTCATGTCGTAGTCCACGGCGACCACCAGGGCATCTGCCGCGAAGTCTTCGGCCCGCAGACTCTGGCGATCAGGCCCGAAGGACACGAAGGGCAGGACGACGTCCGCATCGCGCAGGGCCTCGTCGGCCGTGGGTGCGGTGGCCGTCTCACCGAACGACCCACTGGCGGCGGCTTCTGCGGCGATCGCCTGGGCGCGTTCCGGGTTGCGGTCGTGCACCGTGAGGCTGGCACCGGGCAGCAGGTGGGCCACGACGGGCAGGTGGCTGCGAGCCTGGACACCCGCGCCCAGCATGGCCACGTGCAGCGGCCGGCCGCTCGAGCGCGGCGCCCATCGCGCGATGGCCACTCCGCTTATGGCCGCGGTTCGATGCGCCGTGATGGGCGCCGCATCGATGATGGCCAGTGGGATGCCCGTGATCGGATCGCTGAGCAGCACGGTGCCATGGATGGCCGGCAGGCCGCGCAGCCGGTTGTCCGGAAAGCCGACCACCCACTTCATGCCTACCAGATCCCTGCTTCCCGACTCGTCGGCTCCCCGGAGCAGCGCCGGCATGGCATGCGCAAAGGAACCTGGCCCGCGAGGGTGCACGCCCAACTTGGGCGGCAGTTCCGCGTCCGCGACCAGCGCCAGCATGGCGCGGCGAGCCAGGGCGATCCGCTCCGCCACAGGGGGCAGCAGCGTCTGGACGTCAGCGGCCGAGAGGTATCGGAGCGACCGCCGCCGTGCATGCATGCGCACCCCATGGTATGGCGCACGCGTCCGAGGTGCTGGTAGGGGCGTTGGCCCGAGGCTCGGCTAGGATGCCCGCGTGACCCTAGACGCACCGCTGTTGGATCCGACCGACCAGCGCCGCAGCCTGGAGAACCTGAAGCTCGAACGTGACGCCATCTTTCTGTACGAGGGACTGTCACGGATCGAGAAGGATGCTCGGCGCGCCGCCGCCTTCCGGGCCATCTCAGCCAACGAGAGGCGACACGCCGACATCTGGGCAGAGCGGCTGCGCGCCGGCGGCGTGGATGTTCCCGATGCGGCCCGCGCCAGCGCGCGGGTGCGTCTCATCGTTGGCCTGGCCCGCGTCTTCGGGACCAATGCCGTGTCCGGGCTGGTGCGTGCGCTGGAGGGCGACGA
>JALZLQ010000086.1 GCA_030858605.1 Chloroflexota bacterium | reverse complement strand
CAGGAAGATCGCCGCTCCCAAGAGCAAGACCACCAACGGTCGCGCCGGTTGGGCCAGGAACTGCAGGCTCACCAGGTCGAAGACCTGCCCGGCAGGGCTGCCCGACGGCACATCGCGGAACGCGAGTCGGATAGCCAGGGCACCGGCCAGCGCCAACAGGAGTTCCCCTAAGAAGACCACGGCGAGCCATCGCTTGACACCCATCCCGGGACGCAACCAACGGCGCAGGCTGGTGCCACGACCGTCAGGTCGACCGCTCACCTGCCCGGTCCCATCCTCGGCGGCCCGCGTCACCCGCGGTCAAGCTCCCGATGCCAGATGTCCACGGAGCCGTACCCGGCCGCTCGCCAGTCCTGCGCCATCTGCTCGGAGATGGCCACTGAGCGGTGATAGCCGCCCGTGCAGCCGATGGCCACTGTCAGGCGAGTCTTGCCCTCGGCCTGGTATGCAGGGACTGTGAAATCGAAGAACTCCCGCGCGAAAGCCAGGAACCGCTGCGTGACCGGTTGACCCAGCACGAACTCTCGCGTCGGTTGGGTCAACCCGGAATAGGGACGCAGTGCCTCGATGTAGTGCGGGTTCTCCATGAAGCGGACGTCGAACACGGTGTCGGCTTCGAGCGGTACGCCGTACTTGAAGCCGAAGCTGATCAGTTGCAGGGCCAGCGAATCGGCGTCAGCCTTGAGGTTCAGAGCACGCTGGATGCGTTCGCGCAGTTGCCGGCTGGAAAGCTCCGAAGTATCGATGATGACGTGGGCCTGCTCCCGCACCTCCTCGAGGACCTGGCGCTCGGCCGCGATCGAGCCTGCCACGCTGCCACGCGACCGAGCCAGGGGGTGACGGTGTCGCGTCTCGCTGAAGCGACGGATGAGCACCTCGTCGCGTGCCTCCAGGAAGAAGACCTGTGGCTCGATGCTGCGGCCCTCCAGGGCGCCGATGGCCGCTCCAAACGCTAGTGGAGCGTCGCCGCTGCGGACGTCCAGCACGAGGGCGACCCGCTGGAAGCGGCTCGGATCACCGGCCACCAGCTCGGCCAGGTCACGCAACAGCTCCGAGGGCAGGTTGTCCACTACGCGGTAGCCCAGATCCTCGAAGAGCTTGCTAGTGGCCGTCTTTCCCGCTCCCGACAGCCCCGTGACGATGGCCACGTGTGGCTTCTCCACAGGGGACAGGCTGCCCGGCTGCTCCTGATCGGAAGGCCCATGGTCGGGCTGCCCCTGATCGCTCATGGATCCCGGTCCTGTGCCGGCCGCGTTCGGCCTTTCGTTCGGTGCAAGAGCAGGATGGTCGCTTCGAAGAGCAGGTACATCACGCTGCTCATGATGGCGGGGCTGATGGGGTCCCCGCCGGGCGTGATGACCACCGCGAATATGACCATCCCCAGCAACGCGTAACGCCGGCTCCGCCGCAGTCGGTCCACGTCCAGGATGCCCAGCTTGGCCAGGAGCACCAGGACGGTAGGGAACTGCATAGCCACGCCAAAGATCATGAAGACGGAGAAGACGAAACCGAAGTAGGCCTCGGCGCTCGGCCCGAAGACCAGTGCATCGGCGATCTGAAACCCAGCCAGGAACTGCACCGCGTAGGGCAGCGTGACATAGGCCACGCCTACCCCCAGCAGGAAGAACAAGATGGTCATGGGCAGCCATGGCGCAGCGGCACGCCGCTCACGCTCGGTCAGGCCCGGCGCCACGAAGGCCCACAGCTGGTACAGCAGCAACGGCAGTGCCAGCAGCACGCCAACCACCAGAGCGATACGCAAGTGGATCATGAAGCCGCCTGTCACGGTCAGGATCTGGACCTGTCCGCCGGGCAGCGGCTGCAGGAGCAGCAGGATGATGGGCTGCGAAAGCCAGAAACCCAGGCCCGATCCGACCATCACGGCGAGGATGCTGACGGCTACACGCCGGCGCAATTCGGAGAGGTGGTCGCCCAGGGACATCATTCGTCCCGCCCCATCGGGGCCCGGCCCCAGCGGTTGCGAGGCGGGCGGATCGGAGCGCGTCGAGGCGGATCCGACAGGAGGCAGGATGGCGTCCGGCGTTACGGCACGAGAGGGGCCGCCAGTCTCACGGACGATCTCGGGCATATCAGTCGGTCAGAGCTTCAGACGAGCGAGTGGCGCCGCAGGGCGTCGGTCAGGAAGCCTGATCCTTGGGGTCGTCAGGCGTGCCTCGTGGCGGCACGTCACCCTCTGCGGGTTCCGGCGCTCCAGCCGAAACGTGGACGGGAGCGCCCACGCTCTGGGGCGGGGACGACGCGGTGCGCGGTGACAGGTCCGTGGCATCCTGCAGATCGGTAGAGGCCTTGCGGAACTCGCGGATGGTCTTGCCCATCGCGGAGCCCACTTCAGGCAGTTTGCCGGGACCCAGGATCAGCAGCGCGATGGCCAGGATGAGCAGGAGTTCGAGGGGACCGATGGGAAGTGCAGGCATCTGGGGCTGGCGCCCTCCAGGGTGCGCGTTCGAATACTGACTCATCCTACACCCTCAGCCGGGCCGCCCAGGCTTCGGCAGCCAGGCTGAGGGCCTGGCCTGGATCGGCTACACCACCCAGTGCCGAGTCGGCGATCGCTCGGGAGATGTTGACCAGGGCGGCGCCACCGGCCTGCGCTCCGGCTGGGCCCGCCGATGCTGGCGCATGTGCCAGCACTGCCGTGATGTCACCGCCCTGGTGGCCCACGCCCGGCACCAGGAACGGAGTACCGGGCACGGCCACGCGAATGGCCGCGAGCTCCTGTGGCACGGTGGCACCGACCACGAGGCCGATGCCATCGCTGCCATCCGCCCAGGCCGCCACGCGTCGTGCCACGTGCATGTACAGCGGCTCCGTGCCGGCCACGGTCGCGTCGCTCGAGCTGAGATCGCGTCCGTCAGATACGACCGCCAGCTCCTGGAACTCGCCCGCTCCCGGATTCGAAGTGCGACAGAGGACGTATACGAAACCATCGGCGTGCTCCAACAGCGGCGCAAGAGCCTCTCGACCGAGATACGGGTTGACCGTGATGGCATCCGCGCCGAGACGGTCGAAGAGTGCCACCGCGTGGCGGGCCGATGTCGAGCCGATGTCGCCGCGCTTCGC
>JALZLQ010000032.1 GCA_030858605.1 Chloroflexota bacterium | reverse complement strand
GAGGGAGAGGTCATCATCCGACGGATCACGGAGAACGGCCGTGACGGCATCATGGTCATCGCCCGGGATGAAGGACCGGGGATCGCAGATGTCACCGCGGTCATGCGTCAGGCCTTGACGACTGGAGCGGGATTGGGCATGGGCTTGTGGGGGGCGCGGCGGCTGATGGATGATGTCTTTGTCACGTCACAGTCTGGGAGTGGTACGACCGTCACCATGAAGAAGTGGTGTCGATTCGACGAAGTCGGCCGGCTGCTGGACGACTGAGGCTGGCGTGCTGATCACGACGTGCGGCGTGCTCGCGGGGCGCTCGAGACCTTGTTGGGACTTCGATGTCGTCGCCCTCGACCCTGCCACCCGAGGGCGTCGTCTTCGAGGTCGGGCTCAGCTGAGGTAGCTGACTCCGAGCGACGCGCTCACGCCAAGCAGGCCGGCTGGCCTAGCTCCCGCCGGTACCGAACTGGCGGTCGCCGGCATCGCCTAGTCCGGGCAGGATGTAGCCGCGCTCGTTGAGCTGCCGATCCAGCGCCGCGCAGTGGATGGCCACGTCGGGATGAGCCGTCGCCACGGCCCGCACGCCCTCCGGCGCGGCGATCAGGTTGAGCAGCTTGATGCGTGAGGCGCCCCAATCCTTGAGCACCGCGATAGCGGCCGTGGCCGATCCGCCCGTGGCCAGCATGGGGTCCAGGATCAGGCACAGGTCCACGGTCGCCGTGTCGGGCAGCTTGTTGTAGTACTCCACGGGGCGGAGCGTGCGTTCATCGCGGAAGAGGCCCAGGTGCCAGACCTGCGCGGTGGGCATCAGCTCCAGCATCGCATCCACCATGCCCAGGCCCGCCCGCAGGATGGGGATGAGCCCGATGCGGTCGGCCAGCTCGGCGCCCTCGATCTCCTCCAACGGCGTCTGCACGCGGAGGGGCCGCACCCGCGCGTCCTCCAGCGCCTCGTAGCCGACCAGCCAGCTGATCTCCCGCACCAGCTCCCGGAACTTCTTGGGATCGGTCTCGATGTTGCGCAGGAGGGCCAGCTTGTGCAGCACGGCCGGATGCCGCGAGACTTGGAGGGTCGGGAACTCGGGCTGGGACTCGGACACGGCGGGGAGCTCCTTGGGGGGCGAGGTCGGCCGATTCTAAACAGCCGACCGGAGGTGATGGGCGCGCGCGCCGTGGCCCGCTACCATCGACAGGTGCCCGAAGCCGTCCAGCGCGCAACCACCTCACCCGCGGCCCGATCCGCGGCCAAGGCTCCAGCGCGGGTGACGCCAACGCCTCGAATGTCGGGCCGCCGCTCCGCCGATCGCAGCAGCAAGGTGCTGCCGCCCCCCGTCCTGGCCGAGGTCCGCCGCGGCGAGATCGTGGAGAGTCGACACCGGGGACATATCGCGACGGTCGGAGCCGGAGGTCGGCTGGAACAAGGCATCGGCGACCCGAACATCGAGGTCACGCTCCGCTCCGCGGTGAAGCCATTCGCGCTGGTCGCCTTGGTCGAGTCGGGCGCGGCGGACGACCTGCGGCTGAGCCACGCCGAGCTTGCCCTGATGGCGGCGTCGCATACCGGCGAGGACATGCACGTCAGGACGCTCCAGGCGGTCTTCCGCCGCGCTGGTGTCAGCCAGTCCCTGCTCACCTGCGGCACCACAGGGATGCCGCTCGACCAGGTCACGGCCGCCCGGCTCGCACGTGACGGAGAGGCGCCAGGGCCGATCCGGCATATGTGCTCCGGCTTTCACGCCGCCAGCATCCTGCTCAGCCGCTACTCCGACTGGTCACTCGAGGACTACCACCTCTCCGACCATCCCAGCCAGGTCGCCTGTCGAGCGGCGGTGGCGCGAGCCTTCGGTCAGCGTCCGGGCGACATGCGCACGGCTGTCGACGATTGCGGGCTGGCCACTTTCGCGTTCCCTCTCGTGGACATCGCTCGAGCGTTCGCCCTCCTGGCCGATCCGGCTGGGATGGCTCCGGATCCGGTGCGATCGACCGTGGCACCCGCCCTGACTCGGATCCGGGACGCCATGCTGGCCGCGCCGGAGATGGTCGGCGGCAATGGCGACATCCTGGACACGCGTCTGATGCGTACCAAGCCGGGGCAGCTGATCGCCAAGAGTGGCGCGGAAGGCCTGCGTGGCATCGGCCTGGTGACCGGCGCATCAGGAACGAACGGCAGTGCGGCGGGAGTTGCCATCCGCATCGAGGATGGCGATGGCTTCGCCCGCGCGGCCCGCGCGGTCACCGTGGAGGCGCTGCTTCAGTTGGGCGCCCTGTCGGACCAGGAGTTGCGGGCGCTGGGAGCGCACCATCAGCCGGAAGTCCGCTCTGATTCGGGCAAGGTCGTCGCGCAGACGATCCCAGGCTTCGTGCTGGCGCCCATCTCCGAGCTCGTCTAGGCCGAACCACCAGAGATGGCTAAGCACCGATGAGTGGCATGCAGCACGTCCCAGACCCCTACCGCGTGCTCGGCGTCCAGCGTGCCGCAACGCCAGCCCAGATCAAAGCCGCGCATCGAAAGCTGGCCAAGCGGTATCACCCGGACGCGGCCGAGGGTGACACCTCACACTTCCTGGCGGTCCAGGAGGCGTACCTGCTGCTCGCCGATCCGCTGCGCCGAAGGGATTGGGACGCCCGCCACGCACCCGGGCCGGTGCGTGCCGGGGAGGGCGCCACGCGCGCCCGGGGCCGAGGTGGGGCCGGCCGATGGACACGCGAGG
>JALZLQ010000042.1 GCA_030858605.1 Chloroflexota bacterium | reverse complement strand
GCCGGCAGCGCGACGGTCAGCGGCAGCGCTTCGGTGAGTGTCGATGTCGACGCCCGTCCCGATCAGTCCACTTACGTACGTCTGGAGTCCTTCGATGGGCCACTGGCGCTGCTGCTCTCGCTCATCGAGCAGCGGCAGCTGGACGTGCTGGAGGTCCCACTGGGCGACCTGGCCGGTGCCTACCTGGAGGCGCTGGGCAGCCTGGGCGATGCGCAGCTGCCGCATCTCAGTGCCTTCGTCAGCGTCTGCTCCCAGCTCATCCTGATCAAGAGCCGCGCCCTCCTGCCGCGTCCACCGGTCAACGATGCGCCGGATGTCGATGCGGAACACGATCCAGAGGAGGAGCTGCGAGCGCGATTGATCCTCTACCGCCGCTACCGGGATGGGGCCGACCGCCTTGCCCAACGTCTCGCGGCAGGCCTCTCCATGGCACACCGCGAAGCGGGGGCAGCTCAAGCGGCAGGTCTCGCTGGAGTGCGGCCCGAGGACATCCGGACCCTGGATCCCGCACTGCTGGTCGAGGCACTCACTGCGTCATCGAGGCTGGTGCCGCCGGCGCCGTTGCCTCAGGAGGTCATGCACCGGACCGTGACCCTTACCGAACGAGCGGCCATCATCCGCGTGGCGCTGCGCAGCGCCCCCGTGTTCGTCCTCCAGGAGCTGCTGCACGACGTGCGCGACAGGGTCGTCGTGGCCGTCACGTTCCTGGCCATGCTTGAGCTGGTCAAGATGCGCGAGGTCTCCGTGGAGCAGGCACGACCTTGGGGGCCGATCGTCTGTCGGGCTGTGCGCGTTCCCGATCCCGCGACAGACTCCAGGTGATGGGCGAGGAGACCGGCTCAGGCGCTGCTATGGACGAATCATCGGACTCCGTCCCCGCAGAACCGCACACGGGCAGCGGGCACCTGTCCGTGATGGATCTCGAGGCACTCCTCTTCGTTGCCGAACGACCCCTCACGCGCCGCGAGATCGCTGCCCTTACGGGCACCACGCCGGAGACGGTCGATGGGCGGCTGGGCGATCTCGAGGTGGAGCTGCGGCAGCGGGGCATCCGCCTGCTTTCGGCGGGGGATCGCGTCCAGCTCTCCACAGCCCCAGAGGCCGGCGCGCTGATCGCCCGGTACGTGGGCATGGACGGCGTGCGGCTCTCGCCCGCCTCGCTCGAGACGTTGGCCATCGTGGCCTACCGACAGCCCATGACGCGCGGCGCCATTGAGCGCATACGCGGCGTCGATTCCGATCACGTGCTGCGCAGCTTGCTGCACCGCCGCTTGGTGACCGAGCAGGGACGTGCCGCATCGGCGGGGCGACCCATCCTGTACGGCACGGGCTTCGACTTCCTGGAGCGATTCGGGCTGACATCGCTGGACGACCTGCCGCCGCTGGCGGTCGATGCAGCGGCCCGACTGGCGGAGGACGGGGATGCGGATGCCTGACGGCGTGCGCATCCAGAAGGCGCTGGCGGACGCTGGCATAGCCTCGAGACGCGCCAGCGAGGCGCTGGTCGTGGCCGGCCGTGTCCTCGTCGATGGCGTGCCGGCCTCTGTCGGACAGCGTGTCGATCCGGCCACGGACCGCATCACTGTCGATGGACGGGTCGTCGGAGACCGCTCGCCCTCCGTCTATCTCGTGCTTAACAAGCCAGCGGGCGTGACCAGCACCGTTTCGGATCGTCACGCAGCGACCACGGTGGTCGATCTGATCCCGGCCGCGGTCCGCAAGACTCATGGCCGCATCTATCCGGTCGGCCGGCTGGACCGCGACTCGGAGGGTCTGCTGCTGCTCACCAACGATGGTTCCTGGGCGCAACGGCTGATCCATCCCAGGCATGAGGTGGAGCGGGAGTACGCCATCGGCGTCCAACGACCCCTGGACACCGCCATGGGGGAGGCCTTGGCGGAGGGTATCGAGCTGGACGAGGGCGTGGCTCGGCTGACCGGCCTGCGTCAGGCGACGGACATCGAGACGCGTCGCCTGGAAGCGTTGATGACCCGGTCCGATGAGCCGCTCACCTGGTATCGCGCGGTCCTGCGTCAGGGTTGGCGGCGTCAGCTCAGGCGCATGTTCACCGCCGTGGGGATGCCCGTGCAGCGCCTGATCCGCGTGCGCATCGGAACGCTCCGACTGGATGACCTGCCGCCGGGCCGGGTCCGCGAACTGAGCGCCGCCGAGCGGGGCCGGCTCGTGGCGGACGAGCCCGTTCCTGCCGCTGTGCGCGAGAGAGGCAGGCCTGCCGCGTTACCCGAACGGCATCTGGTAGTGAGCCTGGACGGGCCGGGTTCCAGCGGCAAGAGCAGCGTCGGGGCGGGCGCTGCACTCGCGCTTGGCTACCGATTCTGTGACACGGGTGTCCTCTATCGGGCGCTCACCTGGCTGGCGCTGGAGCGCGACATCGACCTGGACGAGGCGGACGCGCTCGAAGCCCTGACCCCCGAACTGGGACTGGCCCCTGACGCGGCCGGTCGCCTTCGGCGCATCCGCGTGGGCGGCGAGGACGTCACAGAGCGGCTGCACTCGGCGGCAGTCGATGGCGAGGTCAGCCGGGTAGCGCGACATGCCGCGGTGCGTACGGCCCTCTTGCCCGTCCAGCGCGCGCTCGCTGCCGAGGGACGCATCATCATGGCGGGGCGCGACATCGGCACCGTCGTCCTGCCCGACGCGGATCTCAAGCTGTTCATCGACGTTTCGCTCCAGGAGCGTGCCCGACGACGAGCGGCGGAGCGCGGCCTGGAGCCTGAAGGCCAGGCCGCCGTCTCCCTCACTGCCGATCTTGCTCGCCGCGACGAGGTCGACAGCACCCGCCGGACCGCCCCGCTGCGTCGACCGGAAGGGGCCGTCATCATCCGCAGCGACGGCAACACGCTCCAGCAGACCATCGACGCGGTGATCGGGGCGGTTCGCGCAGCGGAGGATGAACGGGTTTGACCGAAAGGACCGACGCGTCCGATGCGTCCGATGCGTCCCAGCATCGACCCGCGCCCGGCCTGACGCTGTATACCCGCCTGGTGTCCTTCCTCGCCAGACTGCTCGTTTCGTCACTTGGCCGGGTCCGCGTGGAGAACGCGATGGACGAACCGCCTCAGGGCCCGCTCATCGTGGTGGCCAACCACATCAGCACCTTGGACCCGCCCCTGGTGGGCGGCTGGCTGGCCCCGCTCCTGGGTCGCCGGCCGCGCTTCCTGGCCAAGGCATCCCTGTTCGTGGGGCCGATAGGCGCCTTCCTGCGATCGCAGGGAGTCATCCCCGTAAAGGCCGGCGGCAGCGACGTGGAGGCATTCCGGGCGGCCAGGGCCGTGCTGAAGGGCGGGGGCATCGTGGTCATCTTCCCGGAGGGCACGCGCAGCGTGGACGGGCTCCTCCAGGAGGCGCGTCCAGGCGTGGCACTGCTGGCGACGCGTAGCGGCGTGCCCATCCTGCCTGTGGGTATCTCCAACACGGACGTACTGCTCGGCCGGGGGAAGCGCCTGCCGCGCCTTGGCACGCGCGTAACGATGCGCGTGGGGACGCCCTTCACGCTGACCCCGGACGCGTCGCTGCCTCGCCGCCAGGCGTTGGCCGAGGCCAACGAGGAGCTGATGCGACGGATCGCGGTGCTGGTCGACGAGCGCCATCGCGGGAGGTTCGCCGGTCGCGCCTGATCGGCGCTGAGTCCGCCGGTGCGATAATGGCAGCGTGATGAGAAGTGTCGAAGAGGTCGTGATCGCGCGCCGCACGGGCTTCTGCTACGGCGTCCGCGAGGCCATCGACTACGCCAAGCTGGCCGCCGCAGAGGGTAAGTCGACCCACACGCTGGGCCAGGTGGTGCACAACGAAGGCGTGATCGCAGAGCTGGAGCAGGAAGGCATCCGCACCGTTGACACGCTCGATGACGTGACACAGGGCGCGGCTGTCGTGATCCGCGCCCACGGCGTCACGCCTGAGGTCATGTTGCGCGCCGCGGACAAGGGCCTGGAGGTCATCGACGGGACCTGCACCTGGGTCATCCAGGAGCAGAAGGAGCTGGCCAAGCTGGTCGAGGAGGGCTACACCATCGTCCTCCTGGGCACCCCGAAGCACCCCGAGGTCGTTGGTCTGCTGGGCTTCGCACCGGACGCCATCGTGGTCGATGAGGAAGAGGACTGGGAGCGCATCCCTCGCAAGAAGCGCATGGCGCTCATCAGCCAGAGCACGCAGCCACCCTGGAAGTTCGAGCAGCTGGCGGCCTACCTGGTCAGCCGCGCCCATGAGCTCAAGATCGTGAACACCGTCTGCCCGGTCACCATCCGGCGCCAGCAGGACACCATGGAGCTGGCCGAAAGGGTCGAGCTGATGGTCGTGGTCGGAGGTCGCAACAGCGCCAACACCAAGGAGCTGACCCGACTGTGTGCCATCGCCGGCAAGCCGGTGGTGCAGATCGAGGGGGCCCCTGACCTGGCGGACTCCTCTGTCTTCGAGGGCATGCGCGTGGTGGGCGTGACGGGCGGCACCTCCACACCTATCGAGGATCTGGAACGGGTCGCGCAGCGGGTCTACGAGCTGGCCGGCGCAGACGATCGGTCGGGAAGGGCCGGGGAGCTGGCCCACGCGGCCATCACCGCAGTGTCCGACCCGGCCTACCGCAGCACGTCCATCGGACGCGCTCGAACGACGCGGCCCGCCGCGCGACCGGCGACCCCCGCAGCCGCCGGGACTGCCTGAGTGTCTCCTCGCGGTGCGGCCCGCCGCTCTTTCCGGTCGGACATGCGCGATGTGCCCATGGAGGGGCTGCCCATCGTGGCCATCGTGGGCCGCCCGAACGTGGGCAAGAGCACGCTCTTCAACCGCATCGTGGGTGGCCGCACGGCCATCGTCGAGGATCGGGCGCGCACCACCAGGGACCGGCTTTACGCCCCGGCCGAGTGGAACGCGCGGCGCTTCGTGGTGGTCGATACCGGCGGGCTGGAGCGTCGCCCGGGCGATCCCATCGAGGAAAAGGTCCAGGATCAGGCTCGTCTGGCCATCGCCGAGGCGGACCTGATCGTATTCGTGGTCGATGCGGCTTCCGGGGAGACGCCGTCCGACGCGGAGGCAGCGGAGATCCTGAGGCTGGCCAGGGCGCCGGTCCTGGTGGCCATCAACAAGGCCGACAACGAGCGCCGAGAGCTGGAAGGGGCGGAGTTCCACCGTCTCGGCTGGGACGAGACCTACGCCGTCTCGGCCTTGCACGGGCGAGGTGTGGCCGATCTGCTCGATGCCGTCATCTGGGCTCTGCCGCCTGAGGCCGAGTCGGAGGTGACGCGCAAGCGACTCGAAGAGGAGCGCTTGGAGGAGGCCGAGTGGGCGGCCATGGGCCTCGAGACGCCGATGGTTGAGGCCGTGACCGAGGGGGCTGCGAATGGAGCGGGCCGTGGAGACGCCGCCGATGGCAAGAAGGCCGCCGATGACGCGGAGGGTTCCCATGCCACGGCAGGTGTCGAGGAAGCGGCCGCCCCGGTCCCGGCGCGCGTGGCCATCGTGGGGCGCCCGAATGTGGGCAAGTCGTCTCTGCTGAACTCGCTGCTGGGGGAGGAGCGGGTCATCGTCAGCGACATCCCGGGCACGACCCGCGACGCCATCGACACCTCTCTGACCTGGGAGGGTAGAGACGTCCGCCTGGTGGACACGGCCGGCATCCGGAGGCGCGGCAAGGTCGCCTCGGGTCCCGCCTACGAGCGCTTCTCCGCGCTGCGTGCCATCCGCGCCATCGGTCGAGCTGACGTGGCCATCCTGGTCCTGGATGCGGTCGATGAGCTGACCGCTCAGGACGCGCACGTGGCCGGGTACGTCATCGATGAGGGCGTGGGCCTGGTCATCGCCATCAACAAGTGGGACCTCGTGGAGAAGGACCAGGACACCTTCGACGAGTACGTCGGACGTATCCGTCGCGACGCAGCCTTCCTCCAGTTCGCGCCGGTGGTGGCCATCAGTGCGCTGACCGGGCTGCGTGTGAGCCGCGCACTGACAGCCGCGCTGCTGATCGCTGACGAGCGTCGCCGCCGGGTCACCACGCCGGCCCTCAACAAGGTCATCACCGAGGCCACGTACCGGCAGCCCGCACCGCCCGTCAAAGGCAAGCGACCACGCTTCTACTACGCCACGCAGGCCGCCATCGAGCCGCCGACCTTCGTGCTCTTCGCGTCGGAGGCGGGCTCCGTCCATTTCAGCTATCGGCGCTACCTGGAAAATCGCATCCGCGAGGGATTCGGGTTCTCCGGCACACCGATCAAGCTCATCTTCAGGGAGCGCTCGCGCATCGAGATGGAGCTGAAGCGTGGGAAGCGCCCGACCGGGCGCCGCGCGCCCAAGGTGCGGGGCAAGACCACTGCGCGTCGGAGCTCGGCGGAGCGCTCGCGGCGTTGAACGGGACGGCATACGGGGGACGCGACCACGTCCCGGGCGGTTGCTCATGAGCGGCGCCGCCCGAGCGGTGGTTGGTGCTGGCACTTGGGGCACCACGCTGGCCCTCCTACTGGCTCGCACGGGTCCGGTCACCCTCGTCGCCCGTGACCAGGGGCAAGCCTCTTTGCTGGCGGACAGCCGGGAGAACGCGCGCTATCTCCCCGGCGTGCGGTTGCCGGTGGAGATCGAGATCGTGGCTGAGCCGGATGCCCTGCGCGACGCGGAGGAGCTGGTGATCCTGGCCGTGCCTTCCGCGGCCATGCGCGAGGTCTGCGCGGCGGCGGCCCCGGCTATCGCGCCCGAGACCGTGCTGCTCTCCGTGGCAAAGGGCATCGAGCGGGGATCGCTGCGACGGATGAGCCAGGTCGTGACGGAGGAGATCCCCGCGGCGGCCGGTCGGGTGGCAGCCATGTCGGGCCCCAATCTGGCACTGGAGATCGCACGCGGCCTGCCAGCCAGCTCGGTCGTCGGCGCGGAGGATGAGGCGGTCAGCGACCACGTCATCGCCATCCTGGGCTCCCGCTCGTTCCGGCTGTACCGCAACCGCGACGTCATCGGCGTGGAGCTGTGTGGGGCGCTCAAGAACATCATCGCCATCGCGGCCGGGGCGGCCGACCGTCTGGGATTCGGCGACAACGGCAAGGCCGGGCTGATGACACGCGGCCTGGCCGAGATGACACGCCTGGGAGTGGCGGCAGGGGCGAATCCCTTGACCTTTGCCGGCTTGGCCGGCATCGGCGATGTCCTGGCGACCTGCTCGTCAAGCCTCTCGCGCAATCACACGCTCGGCGTGGAGCTGGCCGAGGGTCGCAACTGGACGGAGATCGAAGGCACGCTGCCCGGTGTGGCCGAGGGCGCCTACACCGTGGACGCGGCGCTGGCCATGGCCGCCGAGCTGGGCGTGGAGATGCCCATCGCGCAAGAGGTCCACAACGCGCTCTTCCAGGGCAAGAGTGTGCAACGCTGCCTGATCGACCTGCTCTCGCGTGAGTCGAAGGACGAGATGGCCGGCTTCGAGAGCTGGCTGCGCGAACGGGCAGTGGCGGCGATGGCCAAGGATCAGGGGTAGAGGCGGGCTGACCGACTTTGCTAGACTGGCCGTCCTCGGTCGGGGCGTAGCGCAGTCTGGTAGCGCACTTGAATGGGGTTCAAGAGGTCGAAGGTTCGAATCCTTTCGCCCCGACCAACCTTCCCCTCGTGAACGTACCCCCCTCAGGTCTCGCGTCGGTTAGCGGTCCTGGGCCTTGACCCCCAAGCTGACCCCCAAGGCCCCAGCGGGGCCCGTCAGAATGCCGTCCATCCGGTCAGCGGCGCACTGCTGCATCCCCTTCGTGAGGTGCGCGTACACGTCCGCCGTGGTCGCTAGGTTCGCGTGGCCCAGGAGGCGTGAGACGACCGTCAGCTCCTCTCCCTGCTCGATCAACAGCGTGGCGCAGGCGTGGCGCAACGAATGGAACGTGACCCGTGGCAGTCCCGCCCGTTCTAGCGCGGCCTGGAGCGCCCGAGTGACGTTCCACGTGTCGAGGGCCGTCCCG
>JALZLQ010000259.1 GCA_030858605.1 Chloroflexota bacterium | reverse complement strand
TACGGCCGTGGCTACGCCGCCACTGGAATAGATCATCAGCAAGCCGATAGCCGTAAGGGTCACGACCGAGATAAGCACCAGGTAGTCCGGTTCATGGCGCTCGCGTTGCGGCCCGCGCACGACACGGGTCGCGGCGGAGGGCCGGGCCTCCCGACGTAACGCCGCGGACGCCGCGGTGCGGTCCACCTCCCGGCCTTTCGGCCCGCGGGCCAGGGGCTCGGCGCGCGCGGTGCGCGAGAGGCGCCCGGTCCCCGGTGGCTGGTGGATGATCAGTCGACGGTTCGATCCCTGGGCGGTCATGGCGTGCCTCCCCGCTTCGTGCCGGCCAGGTCTGCCACCGAAGCCTTGAAGGCGCGGCCGCGCGCCGCGTAGTCCTCGAACATGTCGAAGCTGGTCGCCGCAGGGCTGAGCAGCACCGTGGCCGGCGCGACGCCTCCCGTGGCCAGGAGCTCGCGGGCGATGACCTCAGCGATGGCCACTGCCTCGGGCATGTCCCTGGCAGACTCCAGGCGATCCACCCCCGCGGCCTTCAGGTTCACGGCCAAGCCCGGTCCGCTCTCACCCATGAGCACGGCGGCATCGATGCGTTCCGCGGCCACTGCTGCGAGTTCCTCCATGGGCAGTCCCTTGGAGCGGCCACCCGCGATGAGCACGAGCGGGCGCGGGAAGCTTCGCAGTGCCGCGATGACCGCGTCAGGCTGTGTTCCCTGGGAATCGTTGATGAAACGCACCCCGTCTATCGTCGTCACTGGCTCCAGGCGATGCTCCACGCCGGTGAAGGCTCGCAGCGCGGCGCGGATCCCTTCTGGCGGTATGCGCAGGAGCTTGCCGACCGCGGCGGCCGCCAGGGCATTGCTGACGTTGTGCGCGCCGGGGATGAGCAGCTCATCGGCCCGTATCAGGCGCTCTTCCTGATCGTCGGCCTCGTGGTCGTCGCCAAGGGCGGGCAACTGGATCACGTCGCGCGCCACTATCCAGCCTCCGACCAGGCCCACCTCGCCGGCCTCCGGCGCCCCGCGCCGGTAACGCACGAGGGCAGTGCCGGGCGGCGTCGCGGCGGTGTAGTCGGCGGAAACGGGATCGTCGGCGTTGAGCACCAGCGCGCCTTGACTAGGCAGCAGCTCGGCCAGGCGCCGCTTAACGGTGCGGTAAGCCTCCAGCGAACCATGCCGGTCGAGATGATCAGCCGTGACGTGGGTGTAGACGGCCACGTCCGTACCACGCGCCATAGTGGGCAATTGCAGCTCCGAGAGTTCCAGCACCACGCGATGTGACGAGGCAAGGCTCGGCAGGTGCTCGATCAGGGGCATGCCGATGTTGCCGCCCAGCAGCACCGGATCCCTTCCCGCCGACAGGACGGCCGCGATGAGCGAGCTGGTGGTGGTCTTGCCTTTGGTGCCCGTGACACCGACGGTCAGGGCGGGGCACAGACGCAGGAAGAGGTCGACCTCGCTGACAACGGGCACGCGGGCCTCCGCTTCCAGTCGCCCCAAGGCCCCGCGCAGCCGTGGTTCAGTGGTCGGGTAACGACTGCTCACGGACGGCGAGGTGCAGACCAGGGCCTGTCCCAGCAAAGCCTCGCGAGGGTCGACAGCTGGGCCCAGGAGCATGCGCACCGGCCGTCCCTGGAGCGCTTCGATGGCCTCGCCCAGTCGTTCCGCCAGCCTGACGTCATAGACCGTGACGCGCGCCCCTCTATCGACCAGGAAGCGCGCCAGCGAGATGCCGCTGCGGGCCAGGCCAAGCACCGCCACGGGGCGATCTCGGAAGGCATCAAGGTCCAGTCGCTCCAGGTCCATCGGCTCGACCTCTCCATCGACGGAGGTCAAGGAGGCCGGCTGGCCCGTGCGCCGTCCCTGCAGAGCAGCGCTCATGTGAGCGTCCCCCGGCTGGCCAGGAAGACGACCACGCCCAGAATCGCGGCCAGGACGCCCACGATCCAGAAACGGAGCGTGATCTTCTCTTCGTCCCAGCCGGTGAGCTCGAAGTGATGATGCAGGGGGCTCATGCGCAGGATGCGCCGCCCGGTCAACTTCACGCTGGCCACCTGGGCCAGCACAGAGCCTGTCTCGAGTACGAAGATGAGGCCGATCAAGGGCAGCAGCAGGATCTGTCCGGTGATGAGGCTCACCACGGCCAGCGTCGCACCCAGCGACAACGACCCGGTGTCGCCCATGATGACCTGCGCGGGGTGCGCGTTGAACCAGAGGAAGCCCAATAGGGCGCCGATGATCAGGGCGCACAGGACGGCCAGATTGGGCTGCTGCGTGGGCGTGTTCACGGAGGCGATGATCATGTAGCCGACGAAGGCGAAGATCAGGGTGCCGCCGGCCAGACCGTCCAGGCCATCGGTCAGGTTGACTCCGTTGCTGGTGGCGATGATGGCGAAGGCGGCGAACGCGACGTACACCACCGGTGCGATCTCGACTGGGCCCAGGAACGGCACCAACAGCACGTCGATGGCATAGGTCTGCTGGATCTGGAAGGCCGCGTAGCCCGCCACGGCCGTCTGCCACAGCAACTTCTGACGAACGCGGATGCCGTCGCCCGTGCGGGCGTTGAGGTAGTCGTCGGCTGCACCCAGGGCACCGACCAGGGCGAGGGTGGCCAGTGGCGCGAAGGTGGAGGCATCAAGGAAGTCGCCCGTCAGAAGCTCCAGCACGAGCGCCGAACCGCCCACCACGATGAGCATCAGGAGTCCGCCCATGGTCGGCGTGCCCTCCTTGACGAAGTGACTCTGGGGCCCATCGAGCCGGATCTTCTTGCCGAAGCCCAGACGCCGCAGGATGCGCAGGAAGGTGGGCATCAGGATGACCACCAGCGCGAAGGCCAGCAGGATGGCCTGCACGACGGACTCGGAGCCGTTCATCAGGATCCCCGCCTCACGCTGTCACGGCATCACTTCCGGCCGCGACCAAGTCGTCCACTAGCAGGTCCAGGGCGACGCCCCGCGAGGCCTTGACCAGCACCGCATCGCCGGGCCGGAGGATACTGACCAGCAACTCCAGGGCCTTCTGGCGGTCTGCGACGCGGTCTATGAAGGCTGGTCCCAAGCCGGCCTCGCGGGCTCCCGCCGCGATGGCATCGGCACCGGCCCCCACGGTCACGAGCCGGTCCGCGAGCCCGATCGACCGTCGACCGACCGCACGATGGGCCTCGTCCGCGTCGTCGCCCAACTCCAACATCTCGCCCAGCACCGCGATCCGTCGACCGCCCAGGGTGCCCAGCAGCTCGAGAGCAGCGAACATCGAGTCGGGCGCCGCGTTGTAGGAGTCGTCCAGGATCCGCCACTCGCCCGCGCGCAGGAAGGCCGTGCGATGGGGTGCTTGGAAGCCGCCCGCCAGCCCCCGCACGATCTCGGGCAGGTCCATGCCGGCGGCGATGCCCACAGCTGCGGCGGCGAGGCCGTTGTGCACGCTGTGTCGTCCAAGCGCGGTGGTGACCACGGGCGCGGAACCAGCGGGCGTCTTGAGCATGAAGCTCATGCCCGCCTCGCCAAGCGACTGGAGCACGTCGGCACTGACGTCAGCGGACGGATCGAAACCGTATGTCAGTACCGTGGCAGGGGTGCGCGTGCGCATCGAAACCACTCGCGCATCGTCGGCGTTGAGGACCGCCGTGCCTTCAGCCGGCAGTGCTTCGACGAGCTGGGCCTTGCCTTCCTCTATGGCTGCCAGCGATCCGGCTCGGCTCAGGTGCGTGCCGCGCACCGCCGTGACGACGCCGATGCTAGGGCGGGCGATCTCCGCCAGCTGCCTTATCTCTCCCGCCACGTACATGCCCATCTCCAGGACGGCCGCCTCGTGCGCTGGACCGAGCCGCAACAAGGTCAGCGGCAGACCAACCTCGTTGTTCTCATTGCCCGCGTTGCGCAGGACGGACCAGCGCTGGCTGAGGACCTCCGCCGTCTGTTCCTTCGTGGATGTCTTGGCCAGCGACCCGGTGATGCCCACCACCAGCGGTTCGAACCTCTGCCGCCAGGCTCGGGCGACGGCCTGGAGGGCGATCAGGGCGTCGGGCACGCTAACGATGGTCACCGGGGCCGTTTCCCGGAGGGCGGTCAGTCGATCGGCATCCAGGACGTCTCGCACGACGAGGGCCGCGGCACCGGCGCGCACCGCCTGCAGCAGGAATCGCTGACCATCGGTGCGCTCGCCGGGCAGCGCGAAGAAGCAGCTTCCGGGCACGACCCGACGCGAATCGACCGACCCGCCACGGATGGCCAGGCTGCCCTTGGCGAGGACATCGCCGCGCACGATGCGGGCCAGTTCCTCACCCGACAGGTGGGGGTCGCCGGGAGTCGGCAGGAGGCTCGGCGCGTCACTCACGTTCGTGGCGCATTCTCGCACGGCGCCCCTCAGCCACCGGGGTCCGGGCTCGGTTGCCTCGAGGGGTCCGGGCTCTGTTGGCCCGAGGGGTCCAGGTTCGGGGCGCGGTCGAGATCCGTGGCGGGCGACGCCGAGGGTCCGTCATCGGTCGGGCTCTCGGTCGGCTCGACGACTGGCAGCGGTGGAACGTCCAGAGCGGCCATGGCGTCCTGTGCGATACGCCGGAAGAGCTCGTAGGCACTGATGCTCAGATGAAGGATGCCAGGCCCGGTGACGGTCGGCCTGGATTCCTCGATGCGGGTCGCGATGACCGCCTCGGGCGCCGTCGTCCCGACAAACCCGACGAATGAGAAGTTGAAGAGGTCGGGGTGCCATCGAGCGCGCTGGCCGTCCCAGATCTGGGCCGTACCGGTCTTGCCGCCAACCACGTAACCCGGCATCTCCGTGCCCTCTCGATACCAACTGACCTCCGTCAGGACGTGCTCCAGGAGGCCTTTCAAGTCGGCCGACAACGACTCATCGATGATCCGCCGCGGCGGTGGCTGGGCCATCTCCTGGTCGCCGGCGTTGGCCACGAGATGAGGCGTGACCAGATGGCCCCCGTTGGCCATCGCCGCGTAGGCCACCGCGAGCTGTATCTGTGTCACCGCCACACCCTGGCCGAAAGCGCGGTTGGCGAGATCGACCGGCAGCCATTCACGAGTCCTTGGATCGGCCACCATCCCGGTCCCCTCCCCCGCCAGATCGAGGCCCGTCCGTTGGCCCAGGCCGAATCGCTTCCACGTGTCGAAGAGCAGCGTGGAGGACCCTTCCACGGTCGCATCGAGATCCATCGCCACCCTGGCCGTGGCCACGTTGCGGGAGTAGGCGATCACGTCCTCGAAGTAGATGCGTCCCATGGAGTTGCGGTCCGCGTTGCGCACGAGATGTCCGCCGAAACGCAGGCCGTAGGCATCGCGCACCTTCGTGCTCAAGGTGACGGTGCCGCTCTCCAGCGCCGCTGCGGCCGTGAGCATCTTCATCACCGAGCCGGGTTCGTAGACTGCTGATGCGATGGGGTCGGAGAGCAAGTGCGCCGACGAAGCCGCGACCTCCTTGTAGTCGTTGGCGTCGTAGCCCGGCACTGAGGCCCAGGCCAGGACGGCACCGGTCTCGGGCTCCAGGATGACGGCGCTGACCCGCTTGGCGCGATCCGCCACCCAGGCGGCGTAGAGCTCCTTTTCCAGCTGGAGCTGGAGGTTGGCGTCGATGGTCAGGCGCACGTCAGCGCCGTCGCTTCCCTCCTCGAGGACCGTGGCCGAGCCGGCCAAGATGCGACCGCCGGGATCCCGCAGGGAGGCCAGCCTGGTGGGCTGCCCAGCCAGCACGGCATCGTAGTAGCCCTCGACCCCGTAGTGCCCCTGGCCGTCCTCGGCCACGAAACCGATCAGTTGGCTGGCCAGCGTGGTCCCCGGCATACCGCCCGCATTGGGATAAACGCGGACGGCACGCGGCTCGAGGGCGAGCCCGCTCAGGCGGCGGCCTGCATCGGGGTCGGCCAGGCGGACTCGTACGGCCTCGCTCTGTTCAGGATCGAGCTCCCTGGCCACGACCACGTACTCATCGCCGCTGGCAAGCTGCTCCCGCAGGGCAGCGGCGTCCTCTTCGCCCAGGCCCAGTATCTCGACGAGGCCGGCCACGGTGGGCTCCAACGATGTCGGGCTGATGCTCGCCGGATAGGCCGCCAGAAGGTCGCGATAGGCGGTCGTGGCCAGTAACGTGCCGCGTCGGTCGAGGATCGCACCCCGGACAGGCGCCTTTTCGGTGGAACGCTGAATCTGCGCCATGGCCATCCCTCGCAGCTCCGACGCCTCTGCGACCTGTACGTACGCCAGCCGCACCATGGCCGCTCCGGACATCGCCATCAACACTACGAGGACGACGATGAGGCGGAGGCGCTGATCGGTCCGGCCGAGCATGGCGCTAGGGCCGCGTGACGCGGATCTTGCCGCCCAGCGGATCGAGGCCGTTCTGGTGTGCCCAGTCGATCACCTGGGGCGCCGCGCCCCAGCGGGCGATGGTGCCCTGCTGGCTCTGGATCTCCCTGCGCATCTGATCCTGCTGCGTAAGGAGGCGGTCGACTTCGACATCCAGCGCGCCCACCTGGAGGATCTGGGTGAGATAGACCAGGCCGATGAGGAAGGCGCTGACCACGGCCACCAGCACGAAGGTGATGGGTGACGTGCTGCGCTGTGCTCGCGACACGCCACGACGGGCGCGCCGCTCCAGCGGCGCCACGCGGCGAGCCTTGGGTACGACGCCAGTGAGTGGCCGCGCCCCCGGGACCACCGCGCGCGGCCTGGTGCCCTGGTACACGGCCATCAGGCGGCCTCCGTTCGATGAGGTCGATGAAGCGCTTCCGGTGTGATCGAGGACCTGTCAGGGGACCGGTCTGTCCAGGACGAGCCGCGTGGCCACTCGAGGGTGCGACCGTCCAGTTCGGTCGGGTGCGAAGCGCGATGCCGGACGTCGCGCTGCCGCGGGCCGTAGTTGCGACGGCGTGAGGCGTTGTGTCCCCGGCTCATGCAGCCAGCCTCCGCGCCACGCGAAGGTGGGCGCTGCGGGAGCGCGGATTGGCACTCACTTCGGCCTCGCTGGGACGCTGCGGCTGGGGGCCCACGGGTGACAGACGCGCGGCTCGCCCGCAGACACAAACGGGGAATGCGGGCGGACACACGCAGCCACGCCGCTCGGTGGTCACGAAACGTTTCACGATGCGATCCTCCAGCGAGTGGTAGCTGATGACGGCCAACCGGCCTTCTGGACGGAGCAGCGTCACCGCCGCGGCGAGCGCCTCGGGCAGCGTCTCCAACTCGCGGTTCACGGCGATGCGCAGAGCCTGGAAGACACGCGTCGCGGGATGGATGCGGCGGCGGCCGTCCGGACGCGAACCCCCGTGGACGTCCTTGCGCACGTGTCGGTGCGAAGGGACGGACCTCTCCACGAGTTCGGCCAACTGCCGGCCCGTGCGCAGCAGCGCGCCGCCGCGTTGGGCGACGATGGCGGCCGATATCCGGCGAGCGTGTGGTTCCTCACCGTAGCGGCGCAAGAGGTCGCTCAGCTCCCGCTCGTCGAGATCCTCGAGCAGCTCGTGTGCCGGTCGTCCCCGGCTGGTATCGAAGCGCATGTCCAGCGGCCCCTCCGCGCGAAAGCTGAACGATCGGTCGGCGTCGGCCAGCTGTTGGGAACTCAGTCCCAGATCGAAGAAGACGCCATCGACCAGATCGGCTCCGGTCTCCGAGGCGACCTGCATGAGCTGCTCGAAGTTGGCCTGGCGGAGGATGGCGCGGTCGCCGAAGCGCTCCAACCGCTGCCGCGTCCTGGCGATGGCCGCCTGGTCGGCATCCAAGCCGAGCAGGCGGCCACCAGGCGTGGAGGCCTCCAGGATCCGAAGGGCGTGCCCCCCGCCACCGACGGTCGCATCGATCTGGAAGCTGCCCGGAACGGGTGAGAGAGCCGCCATGACCTCCTCCACCATCACGGGCAGATGCCCTTCTTCCACTTCACGACCTGTCTACGGCGAGCCCCTCCAGATCCCGGAGGCTCATCTGTTGCGCTAGATGCCCAATCCCTGGAGATGTCCAGCGAGGACCTCGGGTGAATCCATCTCGGCGCTGTAGCTGGTCCAGCGCGTCGGGGACCAGAGTTCCAGGTGATCGCGCGAACCGACCACGACGGTCTCCCCTTCCAAGGCGGCGAACTCGCGCAGCACCGCCGGGACGACCAGCCGCCCCTGGCTATCGAGTGCGAACTCGAAGGCCGTTCCGAAGAGGAACCGCTGGAAGGTCCGGGCTCCAGCGTCGGTGACGGGCAGCCCGGCCGCGCGTTCGGCCAGAGCATCCCAGGCGGGTCGAGGGAAGATGGCCAGACAGCCGTCGATCCACTTGCTCACCAGTGCGCCCCCAGCGAGTTCCGAACGGAAGCGAACAGGCACGGCGATGCGTCCCTTCTCGTCGACCGAATGGCGATACTCACCCGTGAACACCTGGTCGGACCGCCTTGCCGTTGGCTCCCACCCTCGGCCCGACTTGAGCCGCTCCGGACGGGTTAATCACCGCTTCTCCCCACTTAGCGCCACTTGACGCCACCGGCGGCCATAGTACGCCTTCCTGACGTCGCGTCAAGTCACCATTCGCAGGTGTGCCCGAAGGAGGCGATATCTCCGAGTGGGCGCGGCCACTAGCCATGGCGGTGGCCGGCGGCTTCGGGCATCGGGGGCTTTGGCCAGCGGAGTCCAGGCCGGTCCATGCCAGCGATCGGCGGCCGGAGGCGGGGACGCGACCGGGGGCTGAGCGGCAAGGCGTGCACCGCCTAGCCGACGTCTGGCTGATGGGGTTAGTACTAGTCGGGCATTGCAGGCGCCTCGCAGCCGCTGCTACGGTCCCTTGCCAGGTCTACTCACGCCCGAATCAGAGGA
>JALZLQ010000034.1 GCA_030858605.1 Chloroflexota bacterium | reverse complement strand
GAGCAGATCGTGTCGGTCGGCCTTGTCGTGGAGCACGTCTTCCCAGGCGATGGCCCGGAGTTCGACGAGCATCTGGTCATCGCCCAGGCACCCGAGTCCGGATCGTCCGTGTCCCCCGGCAGTGGTGTCAGCCTGTCCGTCAGCGCTCCCGAGGATCCCTGCCCCCCTGCCCCATAGCGAACGTCCGCTCCACATGTCGCGTGATACGAGCACACCGTGGCCCCGCGGCAGCTACACTGTCGTTCCATGACGACGTGGCGCTGCCCACACTGCGGCACGCCCCAGGCGGAGGCCTCCCGCTGCTGGGTCTGTTCGCGCTCTTCAGTGAGCTGCGCCACCTGTCGCAACTATCGGAAGGCCGTGGCCGGGCGGTTGGGCTACTGTGCCCTGGACCGCCGTCGGGAACCACTCCAAGGCGACGAGATGCGAGGCTGTTGGACGGCCCCCCTGACGGTCGCTTCGAGCGATGGCTTGGGGCTATTCGCCCAGGTCCAGCCGCCGACGTCGCCTCGTTCCGCAGACCCGCCGACGTACGTCTCTGCGGCCCTCCCGGACCCGACCCGGCCTCCTCCCGACCCGCCCTCGACCCTGCCCCGGACCGAAGGAACGTCGGTGCCTGACGCGACCGCTGCTCCGCATCGACTGGTAGACGCGCCGGCGGTCTCTCCGTCGGGACGCATGGCCCCCTCCAGGATCCGCCGGTCAGCGGAACGTGAAGGGCTCGACCACATCGACCACCGAACCATCCCCTAGGGTCACCCGCGCGGTCGCGAATCCCTCACCGGCCGTAGCACCGTCGCGCGGGATCAGGACATCCAGCCAGGACGCCTCACCGCTTGCTGTCACGGTCCGGTAGGTGGTCGTTGGCAGGCCGGGCGGGGAGAGACTGAAGACGACATCCGCACCGTCCACGGTAGCGCCATCGACGTCCAGCACGAGCACTCGCAGCGAGATCGAGTCCGGCAAACGTCGCACCAGGAAGGCCCTCTGCGAGAGCGTCAGGCGTGCCCCTTCCTGGCTCTCGCCGCGAACGACGGTGAGCGTCGTGGAGGCCACGTTGCCGGCCTGATCGATCGCCTGAAGGGTGAGCTCGTTGTCGCCAAGGGCCAGGCTGATCTCCACCTGGAAGGAGCCATCGCCCCCAACCGCCGCCGCAGTACTGCGTTCCGTAGCCACGTTATCCACCGTGAGCTGCGACCCCGGTTCGGTATCGCCCGCTACCGTGACCCGCTCGGCGTTGATCCGCGAACCCGACAGTGGCTCTGTCACGGTGACCTCGGGCGCGATGTCGTCGAGAGTGACGATGACCTCCGCTGATCGCGGACCCTCCCCGGCCGGCCCGCGAAGCGAAGCCGACAGGCGATTGTCACCGCGGCGCAGGAGGATGCCCGCGATGGTCTGCTCGGTGGTACGCCCCACTCGCCTCTCCGCCACCACATCGCCGCCACGGTAAAGGAGGAGACGCGTCTGCCGCCGCTCCGGGAGACCGGTCGGGATGGACACGGTGACCTGCCACTCACGCAGGCGGGTGACGGCCGTGGCCGCTCCTTCCAGGCTCGGGACGGGGAGCGGGGGCGAGGGGTCGCCCGCGGCCGGTGAGCTGGGGCTTGCTGCGGCGGCCGACGACGGACCGGGCGAGGCGGGGGGGTCCTCGTCGCGATCGAGCGCTCCGCTTCCCGCCAGCACGATCGTGCCGCCCACCGCCACGAGTCCCAGGCCGATGCCGATCCGTCGCGGCCAGGACGCGCTCGAGGCGGAACGATCGGTACGGGTCGCTGAGCGAGGTCGTGCCATGCGCTCGGATTCTCGCAGAGCCGGGCCACTCGCGGTGTACGCTAGGAACGGTCGTCGCTCCGCTCATCGAGATGCCCGCCAGCCCATCAGGGAGGTGCTAATTGGACGCCTCGTCCCGAAAGCCGGGAGCGATGCCCACACCCGTCCAGGCCATGGTCGGTGGGCGGCCCGTGCCACCCGCACCACCGCGTGGACCCATCGCTCGCGTGGTGGTGCCGCTGGACCGCAGCGCTGTGATGGCCGCGCAACTAGCCGCGCTCCAGCCACGGGCCGGCTTCGGATTGCCCAACCTCCGACGCAATGTCTGCCCGCACTTCTTCATGACCGGGACGCGTGGGCCGATCGCCATGGCCGCGCCGCACTTGCTCAAGGCGTGGATGCGCCATGAGTCGACCGTCTCGCGCTGCCAGCTGCGCGGCGGCGTGCACCTGGATTCATCGTATGTCTTGGACATCTGCCTCTCGTCACGCTTCAACCAGTGCGTCTTCTACGAGGACGAGCTGACGGCACGGTGAGCGCTTGAGCGGCGTTGCTGAGGCGGCCTCTGAGAAGGCGGCCTACGTGGCCTCGGGCGAGGGTACTGCGACTGCCGCGGAGGCGGCTCACTACCACACCGCCCTGGCCCAGCTCCGGGCCCGGGGTCGCTTCGGCATCCATCTCGGACTGGGCCGCACGCGGGCCCTGCTGCACGGGCTGGGCGATCCGCATCGCGCCATCCCCGGCGTCCTCATCGGCGGCACTAACGGCAAGGGCAGCGTGCAGGCCATGGTTGCGGCCGTGCTCCGAGAAACGGGCGTCGGCCTGGTGGGCCAGACGCCCAAGCCACACCTCGTCACCTACCGCGAACGCATCCTGGTCGATGGCCGACCCATCGCGCCGGCCGAATTCGCAAGGTTGATCACAGACGTGCTGCGCGTCGCAGAGTCGGTGCCCGCGCGTCTGGGCGTGCCCACCGAGTTCGAGCTGCTCACCGCGGCCGCATTTCGCTGGTTCGCGGAGTCGGACGTCGCCATCGCGGTCGTTGAGGTGGGCCTCGGCGGGCGCCTGGACGCGACGAACGCCTGGGGTGGCGGGGTCGCTGCACTCACCTCGATCGGCCTCGACCATACGGAGTACCTGGGCCACACGCTAAGCAGCATCGGGCGTGAGAAGGCGGCCATCATCAAACGCGGGGACCTGGCCGTATCCGGCGTGACCGGGGACGGAGCGCTGCCCATCCGACGACGCGCCCGGCGGCTGGGAGTTTCGCTCCAGGAGGTCACTCCGCTAACGGTACGGGGGATGGACCGCGCCGGGATCATCCTCCAGCACCCGACGTATGGCACTCTTCGTGTCGGCTTGCTGGGCCGCCACCAGGCGCTGAACGCGGCCGTCGCGGTGGCCATCCTCGAGGCACTGGAACGGGCGGGCATCGCGCCCATCGCCCCCGAGGCGTTGCGCAATGGGCTGGCCACGGTGCGCTGGCCGGGACGGCTCGAACTTCTGAGGGTCGATCCCGTCGGCATCGACGTGGTCCTCGACGGCGCCCACAACGTGGACGGTGCTCGCGCGCTTGCGGCGGGCCTTGACGAGCTTGCGCCATTACTTCAGGGCGGACGAGCGACGCTGCTCATGGGCGCGCTGCGTGACAAGGATGCGGTGGGCATGGTCGGTGCCCTGGCCGGCAGCGAGTTGCTGCGGAGCGCGCACATGGTGACGACAGGGGTACCTGACTCTCCGCGCTCGATGAGCGCCCCGGAACTCGCCTCGATCTGGCGGCAGCGAGCACCCAGAAGGGTTTTCGTGGAGACGGTGGAAGACCCGTCGCTGGCCTTGGCCGCTGCAGTCGAGACCGCCCGCGCCGCAGGTGGCCCGCTCATCTGCTGCGGCTCGCTCTATCTGATCGGTGCCGTCCGCGGCTGGCTGGTCGACGAACCTGAGCTGCGTGATCCGCCCGCTCCGGGCCAGGACTCAAGATAGAGTCCGATGGACGACACACCCTCCTTCCGTCTCCCGGATGGCGCCGAAAATGGGCTTGCGCAGAGCCCGCCCGTGCCGCTGACGGTTCGCGGACACACGTTCCGGTGGGGCAGCCGGACGCACCTCATGGGCATCGTCAACGTGACGCCCGATTCGTTCAGCGGGGACGGCCTGCTTCCGGCTGGTCGAGACCGCGGGGAAGAGGAAGGGCCGATGGTCCAGGCAGCCGTGGACCAGGGACGCCGCATGGCGGACGAGGGCGCGGACATCCTGGACGTGGGCGGTGAATCGTCACGGCCCGGGCACGCTCCCGTGGGCACCGCTGAGGAACTACGTCGTGTCGTGCCCGTGGTGCGCGCCCTGCGCGCGGCACTGCCCGAGACGCCCATCTCCATCGACACCATCAAGCGTGATGTCGCCGAGGCCGCCCTGGACGCAGGGGCGGACATGATCAATGACGTGTGGGGCGTCGGTTCGGAGGCGGACATGGCTCGTGTCGCCGCCGAACGCGGCGTGCCCTATGTGCTGATGCACAACCGGGCGGAGCCACGCTACGCCAACCTGATGATGGAGATCCTGGCGGAGCTCCAGGCATCGCTCCAACGGGCCATCCGACTGGGCGTGGACCCCGAGCGGATCATGATCGATCCCGGCTTCGGCTTCGGCAAGACGCCCGACCACAACCTGCACCTGCTGGCGCATCTGCGAGACCTGCGCCTGCTCGGCCGGCCGATCCTGCTGGGCACGAGTCGCAAGTCCACGATCGGCAAGGTGCTCGACCTGACCGCTGACGAACGGCTCGAGGGGACGCTGGCCACGACCGCCCTGGCAGCGCAGGCCGGGGTCGACATGGTCCGCATCCATGACGTGGCACCCAACCAGAGGACCGCACGCATGGTCGACGCGATCACTCGACCGGGGGCCATCGGCCCCGATGGCTGGCGACCGGCATGAGCGAGCCACGTCCCTTCAGCGACCGCATCGTCCTCTCGGGCATGCGCTTCGAGGGGCGCCACGGCGCCACGGAAGAGGAGCGCGAGCTGCCGCAGCTCATCGAGCTCGACGTCGAACTCTGGCTGGACCTCGCCAGCGCCGGCCGAAGCGACGAACTGGCGGAGACCGTGGACTATGGGCCGGTCGTAGGGATCTGCCGCGGCGTCGTCGAGGATCAGAGCTTCCAGCTCCTGGAGGCTATCGCCGAAGCAGTCGCCCAGGCGATCCTTCGGGACACGGCCGCGGGGAGCGTCGTGGTGCGCGTGCGCAAGCCGGCCGTGCCCATCGACGCCGACCTGGACTTCGCTGGTGTGGAGATCCGTCGCGAGCGAGACTGACCGGAGCTGGCGCCCGAACCCTTCGAGCGACCGACTACAGATCGTCGGGGCGTGTCCCCAGTTCGATCTCCACTTCCAGCGTCTCACCGTCGCGCAGCACGTCCAGGATCAGCTCGTCGCCTGGCCGGTACTGCGTCAGGATCTCGTCGAGGCCCTGCATGGCGTCGATGCGCTGGCCATCGATGGCCGTGATGATGTCCTCCTCGACCAGTCCTGCGTCCTCGGCCGGGCTGCCCGGGATGACCGCCGGGTCGCTCGATCCCTGCGGAGCAAGCACGATCACGCCGTAGTCGATGAGCAGGTCGCGGGAGGCAACCAGCGCAGGGTCGATCTCGAGGTAGTAGACGCCCATCCACGGCCGGCTGAGTTCCTCGCCTTCGACGGCCTGGCGCATGATCGGCTTGGCGATGTTGATGGGAATGGCGAAGCCGATGCCCTGGGCATCGCCGGCCACCGCCGTGTTGACGCCGATCACGCGACCGGTCGAGTCGAGTAAAGCGCCGCCGGAGTTCCCGGGATTGATGGCCGCGTCGGTCTGGATGAGGCCATTCAGCCGGCGCGTCTCGCCCTCCGCGCACGAGTCTTCCACGGTGATCGGCCGGCCCAGGGCGCTGACCACGCCGACCGTGACGCTGTTGGTGAAGGTGCCAAGGGGGCTGCCGATGGCGATGGCCATCTGACCCGGCCGGAGGGAGTTGGAATCGCCCAACTCGGCGACCGGGAGGTTCGGCCCGTCGATCTTGACGATGGCCAGGTCCGTCAGCGTGTCGATGCCGTAGACGGTCCCGTCGAAGGGGCGGCCATCCAGCAGCTTGATGGCGAGCCGCTCAGCACCGCAGACCACATGACGGTTGGTCAGGATCCAGCCCTCGGCGTCGTAGATGATGCCCGAGCCGACGCCGGTCTGAGGCACCGTGAACGGATCACTCGGCTGTCCTGCGGTGCTGCTCGTGATGGTCACGACGGCGGGACTGACCTCCGTCGCGGCATCAGTGACAGCCGATTCCTCAGTGACGCGCACGTTCTGCTCGACGGGAGCCTGAGTCGCGGTCGTCAGGGTGGCGGGCTGCTGCGTGGCGGCGGGCCGGTCCAGACGGCCGGTCCCTTCCAGCAGCGCGAAGGTGCCGCCGGCGGCGAGTGTCGCCGAGAGCAGCGAGACCAGGACGATGCCTGCCAAGGCGGGTCCCCGACGGGGCGGCTTCTGCTGCTGCGGCCTCACTGGACCGACGCCGAGCGACGGGTAGGCGTATGGACCCGAGGGTTCCAGCCAGTGCGGCGGGGTCTGCTGGGGAGCCGGCTGGGGTTGCCATCGCTGGTCGTGCTGCCAGGCTGGTCTCGGCTGGGGCGGCGGGGTGTAGGAGGTCGTCGTGTCGTCCACGTCGAAGCGCGGGCGGTCGGTCATGTATGGAGGTCTCCGGGTGCTGGGGCTACCGCGGCGCGATCTGGTCGCCAGTGTCGCCCCCAGCCTGACAGGCGGAGGTTCATGAGCGGCTGTCGGGAGGTGAAGAAACCGACACGCCGCTCGGCGCAGGGACCGGCGCGACCCCGTTACGCGGCAGCACGACGGTGACCGTGGTGCCCGTGCCCTTGGCACTCTGGATGCTCACACGCCCATGATGCATCTCCACGACGGAATGCACGATGGAGAGGCCGAGGCCCGATCCGGCGGCACGCTCCTCCACGGCCTGGGCCCCACGGTAGAACCGCTCGAAGACGCGCGGCAGCTCGGCCGGGTCGATGCCCACGCCGGTGTCGGCCACTTCGATGAGGGCTTCGTCGGCATCGGAGCGCAGGCTGACCGTGACCCGGCCGTCAGGCGGCGTGAACTTCACCGCGTTGCCGATGACGTTCGCCAGCACCTGGCCCAGGCGTGGCGGGTCGTGCAGGGCGCGCACCGGCGTGTCGGGTATCTGCATGTGCAGGGCCACGCCCTTGCGCGTCGCACCGGGTTCGACATGGGCCACGGCGTCCTCCAGCACCGCGCGCAGGTCGTCCGGCCGCAGGTCCAGCGCCACGAGGCCCGAATCCAGCTTGGACAGTTCCAGCAGGTTGGTGGCCAGCCAGTCGAGCCGCTCGATCTGCTGGTGGCTGTGGGCCAGGAACTCATCCCTCGCGGCGGCGTCGTCAGCGGCTCCTTCCCGTAGCAGCTCGTTGAAAGTGCGCAGTGCGGCGATGGGCGTGCGCAGCTCGTGGCTCACGTCGGCCAGGAACTCGCGGCTGCGGTCCCGATCGCGGCTGATGTATTCGATCGAAGCCTGCAGCCGCTCGGCCATGGCGTTGAAGGCGGTGGCCAGCTCGGCGATCTCAGGTGAGCCGCGGGACGGCAGGCTTACGCGCTCATCCAGCCGCCCCTCGGCCAGCGATCGGGAAGCCTGGGTCAGGCGACGGATGGGGTTCGTCAGTCGCTCCGCCAGCACGATGGCAAGGACCACCGCCACGAGCAGGGCAAGAACGGCCGCTCCGAACAGCACGCCGACGATGGTCTCCAGTGTCTGGGCCCTCAGGCTCAGGGGATCGGACAGGGTCACTGTTACGAGGCGGGCTGGCGCGGCTGCCTCCGAGCGGGTCCAGTAGATATCCAGGATCTCGGCTGATCGACTGGCCTCGATGGGTTCGCGTCCCTCGCCTGGCGGGACGGTCGTCGGATCGAGGGGGACGTCGAGCCGGTAGACCACCAGGTCGGGTCGGTCGGGGCCGAAGGCAAGGACCATGGTCACGTCCGCCCGAGCGAGCTCGCGAGCCAGGTTGACGACGTACCCTGCTTCGGCGTCGCCAAGCGCCCGCCACACCATGTCGGAAGCCACCGGCGTCGCCGTCTCCCACACGATGGGACGCACGGTCTCACTGGTGAGTGCCTGATGCTGGATGAGTTGCTGGACGACGAGTGAAGTCACCAGCTGCGCCCGATCCTCCAGCGCCTCCCGCTCCTGCTGCGCGAAGTAGCCGTCCAGAAGGCGCGGCAGGGAGGTCAGCACCAGCGCCAGGGCCACGGCCACCACCAGGCTGAAGGCCAACACGAGGCGGAACCGGTAGCTCTGCCCCAGTGCCCGTGCCCTATCCATCTTGCGCTGCGACTCGGATCTCAGCGCTCCGCGAACGCGTACCCGACGCCGCGGATGGTGAGGATGAAGGCAGGATCGACCGGATCGTCCTCCAGCTTCTCGCGGAGGTGCGAGACGTGGACGTTGATGGTCTTCTCGTCCTGATCCAGCGCCTCGTAGTCCCGCACCAGTTCCAGGAGTTCGCGGCGGGAAAAGACACGACCGGGCTTGGAGGCGAGGTAGCGCAGGATCTCGAACTCGGTGGCGGTCAGGCTGATGCGCTGCTGGCCGCGCTGCACTCGTCGGCGCTCCAGATCGATGACCAGGTCTCCATGGCGGATGAGCCGCCCACCCGCCGCGTCGGCCAGATCGCCGTAGGCGCGGCGGAGCAGCGCCTTGATGCGGCTCATCAGCTCACGCAGACCGAAGGGCTTGGCCAGGTAATCGTCCGCACCCAGCTCCAGGCCGATGACCTTGTCGACCTCCTCGTCGCGCGCGGTCAGCATCAAGACGGGCGCCTTGGAGCCAGTGGCGCGCAGGCGCCGGAGCATCTCGAAGCCGTCCATGCCGGGCAGTCGCACGTCGAGGAGCACCAGGTCCGGGGCCTGCTGCGTGGCGAACTCCAGGCCCTCCTCGCCACTGCGGGCGACGGTCACCTGATAGCCCTCCTGTTGCAGGGCGTACTGCACGCCGCGCGCCACGGCGAACTCGTCCTCGACGATCAGGATGGTGGCGCTCACGGGTGACGGTCGGTGCGGGCCATCGGAGAGGGATGGTACATCGACACCTGCGTGGTACCATTTCGCGCCCCCGGACCGTGGCGGCGTCGATGCGCGCGGCCCCTTGGCCAGCCGTGGCCGTCCGCTTCGAAATGAGCCCCACGAGAGGTCCCGAACGACGTGAGCACCCGTCCCCGACTTTCCGCCGACCCGCGAAAGACACTCGGCAAGAAGGTCGCACTCCTGCGCCGCGAGGGCGTCCTGCCGGCCGTTGTCTACGGGCACGGACACGACTCCGAACCCATCCAGATCGATGCCAAGGGATTCGCCGAGCTTCGCCGTCATGCCGGGCGCAATGCGCTGGTCGACCTGAAGGTCGGCGGCGGGCAGGCACGGCCGGTACTGCTGCACGCGGTACAGGAGCATCCCGTCACCCGTCGCGCACTCCACGCTGATTTCCTCATCGTGCGCATGACCGAAGAGATGACGGTGGACGTGCCCGTGGCCATGATCGGCGAGTCGGTGGCCATCGAGAAGATGGGCGGCACCCTCCTCCACCTGCGTGACACGGTCCAGGTGCGAGCCCTTCCGGCCGATCTGCCTTCCTCACTGGAGCTCGACATCAGCTCCCTCAGCTCGTTCGATGCGACGCTCCACGTGAGCGACCTCCAGGTGCCAGAAAAGGTCGTCATCCTGACCGATGGCGGCGAGCCGCTCGCTCGTGTCCAGGCACCGCGTGTCGAGGAGGAGCCGGTGGCCGGCGAGGCCGCCGCGGAGGAAGAAGCGGCAGAGGGCGAAGCCGCCGACACCGAGACGGACTCGGGCGAGGGCGACGCCAGCGGAGGCGACTCCTAGCGTGACCGCGAGATCCGTCGTGCCAGCCGGCGCGTAACCCGCCCTATGGCACGTCTCTCCACGCGCACATTCACCTTGTGCCTCGTGGCCGCCCTGATCGCTGGCTGTTCGGGATCGCCCAGCGCTACGCCGATATCGCCCAGCCGCATGTCGGCGCTGCCGTCCCAGGCTCCCTCCGACACGCCCGCGTCCGGGACGCCAAACGCCGCTCCGTCCGAACTGGCACCCACGGCCACACCGCCCGGATCAGCCCTAGCTTCGCCGGCTGCCTCCCCGGCCGCTTTACCGTCCGTCGACCCAATGGCATCCGATCCGGCGACAGAGCCCATCGCCTGGCGGGAGTTGTCGCCCGGTGAAGCGCCCGCGCCGCGCTCCGACCACACCTGGACGGTCGATGGCGATGGAGCGAGCGCGTGGCTCTTCGGCGGTACAGGGGCGGATGGCCCGCTGGACGACTTGTGGCGGTACGACTTGGTCACTGACGCCTGGCAACGAGTGGAGCCCAGGGGCGACGGACCCTCAGCCCGCTTCGGTCATGTCGCGGTCTGGCTGGTCGGCGTGGGTCTGGTCATCTGGAGCGGCCAGGCTGGCTCTGACTTCTTCAACGACCTGTGGGCGCTCGATCCCGTGTCCGAGACATGGACCCGGCTGCCCGATGGAGGCGCGGTTCCTACTGCGCGGTACGGATCGTGTGGGGCCATCGGTCCCGATGACCGCCTATGGATCAGCCATGGCTTCGCGCACTCGGGCCGCTTCGACGATACGCGCGCCTACGACTTCGGGGCAGGACAGTGGACGGACATCGTGCCCACCGGCGAGCGGCCCATCAAACGCTGTCTCCACGACTGCCTTTGGACTCCCGATGGGCGTTTCCTGCTCTATGCCGGCCAGACCGATGCCGAGCCGGCCCTGGGCGACCTGTGGAGCCTCGACCCGGTCAGCGCGACCTGGACGCGGCAGCCCCAGCCGGAACCGGAAGCCCGTCAGCTTTACGCGATGGCGTCACTCGGCGCCACGGCCTTCGTATTCGGCGGCGCCGATGAGGAGCGCCACCCGCTCGACTCGCTTTTCCTGCTGGACCTCGACGATGCGTCGTGGCGCGAGGCTCAGCCTGAGGGTGCCTCGCCGGCCGGGCGGTCGGGTGCCACGCTCATCGCCGACCCCAGCCGCGACCGGTTACTCCTGCTGGGCGGCATCGGTGATGACGACTCGCTGGGCGACCTCTGGCAGCTCGACCTGGGTCGCTGAGTCAGGCCGGCTGCTGGCTCGTGCAGAAGGCGCAGCGCCGGGCTCCCTGCGGGATGCTGCTCAGGCACTCTGGGCACTCCTTGGTCAGCGAGCTCACATCGGGTTCCGTCTTGCGCTCGGCGGCCAGCCGGTTCATGGGCTTGACCACGAAGAAGAAGATGGCCGCGGCGACCAGCAGGAAGGAGATGAGAGCGTTGAGGAAGAGCCCGTAGCGAACCTCCGCGCTGCCCACGATGACCACGGCGCGCGTGAAGTCGGGGAGGCCCAGGACGCCCAACAGGGGTGTCAGCACATCCGCCACGAACGAGCTCACGATGGCTCCGAAGGCCGCTCCGATGACGATGCCCACCGC
>JALZLQ010000227.1 GCA_030858605.1 Chloroflexota bacterium | reverse complement strand
CGTCAGGCGCGGCGCCTCCTCCAGCGCGTGCTCGAGTTCGCGCCTGTGGGCGTGGAGCTGCGTACCGTCGTGCGCATCGGACGACGCGCGGCGGAGGGCATCGTGGAGCTGGCCGCAGAAGAGGAGGCCGACCTGATCCTCTTCGGCTGGGCGGGCAAGCCAGGTGGGCGGCGCGGCCTGCCGGATGCCGTGTTCAGCCCGACCATCGATGAGGTCGTGCGCGACGCGCCCTGTGACATCGCCGTGGTCAAGCAGCGCGGCGTGGGCTCCGTGAAGCGCATCCTCACCGCCGTCCGCGGCGGCCCTCACGCGGAGCTGGCGCTTCGGTTCGCTGAGGCTCTGGGCCGCTCGTTCGACGCCGATGTGTCCGTCCTTCACGTCCTGCCGCCGGACGTCTCGCCCACCATCCGTTCACAGGCGGAGCGTGCCCTGGCGACGTTCGTGCATCTGCACGCCAGCGAGCGCGGCCGGGCCGTGCTGGTCGAAGGATCCGACGTCCGGGCGACCATCCTGCGCGAGTCGGAGGGCGCGCAACTGGTCGTGATGGGCGCCACGGCGAGCCTGCCACACGACCCAACCGAGGGGGCGCTCTTCGGTGCGCTGCCGGAGACCATCGCGCAGGAGGCGCGGCCCACGGTCATCGTGGTCAAGACGCGCGAGCGACCTACCCGCTCGGTCTTCGAGAAGCGCGCCGAACAGGCCGAGACCCTGGAGGCCGCTGACCGGGCCGCCGAAGCAGGCCGTAGCATCACCGCCCGGGTCGATCGCTGGTTCGCCGAGTCGAGCTTCCACCATGGCGAGTTCTCGGATCTGAAGCGGCTGGTTGCGCTCAAGGAGAAGCAGGGGCTGACGATAAGCGCCGTGCTGCCGACGCTCAACGAGTCAGCCACCATCGGGCCCATCGTGCGCGCCACGCGGCGCCAGTTGATGGAGCTGTTGCCGCTCATCGATGAGCTGCTGGTCATCGACTCGGACTCGGATGACGACACGCGCGAGTTGGCCGAGGCCGAGGGCGCTCGCGTAGTGCGCCACACTGATGTCCTGCCACGCTACGGCACGTACCGGGGCAAGGGCGAGGCGCTTTGGAAGAGCCTCTACGAGACGAGCGGCGACCTGGTCGCCTGGTCGGACACGGACATCCGCGACTGGCACCCGCGCTTCTTCTACGGCACGCTGGGACCGCTGCTTACGGAGAAGCGCATCGGCTACGTGAAGGCCCACTACCAGCGGCCCATCGTGGAGGGCGGGCTGCTCAAGGAGGGCGGTGGCGGGCGCGTCACGGAGCTGGTGGCACGGCCCCTCATCAACCTCTTCTTCCCTGAGCTGTCCGGCTACATCCAGCCGCTCGCCGGCGAGTACGCCGGGCGCCGCGAGCACCTGGAGCAGATTCCCTTCTTCACCGGCTACGCCGTGGAGATCGGCCATCTCATCGACCTGGCCGACCGACTCGGCCTCCAGGGTTTCGGCCAGGTAGACCTGGACATCCGGATGCATCGCAACCAGGAGCTGGAGGGCCTCTCGCGGATGAGCTTCGTGATCCTGCAGGCGGTCATGAAGCGAGTGGAGGAGCGCCATCGCGCGCACCTATTCCCAGAGCTGGGCTCGACCATGAAGCTGCCCCGCTCCACGCCGAATCGTCTCTCGCTGGAGGTCATCGACCTGGCCGACCAGGAACGTCCGCCCATGATCCGCATCCCGGAGTACATGGAGCGCCGCCGTGCCCTGGCGCGCGGCGACCTCGGCGCACTCGGCGCTGACATGGCCACGGCCAGCGCCGGAGGAGCAGGCAGGGAGCCGGAACCGGAGTGACGTGAGACTCCTCATCGCGCCCGACTCCTTCAAGGGGTCGCTCTCGTCGGTGGCAGTGGCACGGGCACTGGCCGACGGCTGGACCCGAGCCCGCCCGGACGACACCATCCGCCTCTCGCCGCTCGCGGATGGGGGAGAGGGGACGCTGGACGCGGTGACGACGGCGGGCGGCTGGGCGCGACTGCCCGCCGCCTCGCGAGATCCTATGGGTGAGCCGCTCGATGGCCGTTTCCTGCGTCAGGATGATCGGGCCGTGGTAGAGCTGGCCACGGCATCGGGCCTTTCTCGGGTCCCCGCCGAGCGCCGCGACGCGCTGGCCGCCTCCACCTTCGGGACTGGCCTCATCCTGGCTGCGGCCATCGGGCTGGGCGTGCGGAGCGTGGTCCTTGGGCTGGGCGGAAGTGCCACCACAGACGGCGGCTCAGGATTGCTGCGGGCGCTGGGCGTCCGATTCCTGGACGCTTCTGGTGAGGAGTTGCCCATGGGCGGCGGATCGCTCGACCGGCTCGCGCGGGTGGACCTGTCCGGCGTGGCGCCCGTGCTGGGCGAGGTTGCGCTGGTCATCGCGTCCGACGTCACGAACCCGCTGCTGGGTGAGCTTGGCGCGGCGGCCACCTACGGGCCGCAGAAGGGCGCCGATCCGGCGCAAGTCGCTCAGCTCGATGCGAACCTCTCGCACTTCGCCGACGTGATGGAGGCCGCGGTGGGTCGTTCCCTGCGCGACGTGCCCGGATCCGGAGCGGCCGGCGGCACCACCGCGGGCTTGCTGGCCATCGCCGATCGCTTCGCGTCTTTAGAGGTGCGGCCGGGCGTGGACGTGGTCATGGAGCTGACGGGCTTTGACGAGGCCCTGGTCAACGCGGAACTGGTACTCACCGGCGAAGGCCGTGTGGACCGTCAGACGGCTTTCGGCAAGACCGCGCTGGGCGTGGCGCGTCGCGCCGCGGACGGCGGACGGCCGTGCATCTGCTTCGGCGGCGGGGTGACGGAGGAAGGCATCGCGGCGCTGGCGGAGCTTGGCGTAGTAGTGGTGCCGGTCACCGAGGCGCCCGTCACGGTAGAGGCACAGATGGCGTCCGGTGCCGCTCCCTTGGAGCGTGCCGCGGAGCGGGCCGCTCGGC
>JALZLQ010000224.1 GCA_030858605.1 Chloroflexota bacterium | reverse complement strand
GCCTCCGAGCCGCCCGCGATCATCATCTCCGCGTCGCCCCGCCGGATGATCTCGAATGCCTCGCCGATGGCGTGACCTGATGAGGCGCACGCACTGACGGCGGCATAGTTGGGGCCTTGGGCGCCGGTGCTGATGGCCACCTGCCCGGAGGCCATGTTGGCGATGACCATGGGGATGAAGAACGGGCTCAGCCGTTCGGGGCCGCGCGTTGCCCACAGTCCGACCTGGTCCATGAAGCTGCGCGTCCCACCCAGGCCCGAGCCGATCAACACACCGGTCGACTCACGCATCTCGGGCGCCAGCTTCTCCGGCAGACCCGCCTGCGTCATGGCCTCACGAGTCGCCACCAGGGTGAATTGCGTGTAGCGGTCGTTGCGGCGGACCTCCTTGCGGTCCAGGACCGTGCTGGGGTCGAAGTCCCGGACCTCGCCGGCCATCTGGCTGGGCACCCTTGACGGATCGAACGCCTCGATTCGGCGGACCCCGGATTCGCCGGCCACCAGCCGCCGCCAGGTGGTGGGCACGTCGTTGCCCACGGGAGTCACGGCACCAAGGCCGGTGATCACCACGCGTCTCTGTACCTCGGTCATCTGACCAACCTCCCGGTCCGCACCGTGGCGGCGCGGTAGACATCGCCCGGCAAGCCGCGGGCGGACAGCTCGTCGGCCACCTGCTGAGCGTCGAAGGCGGAGCGGAAGAGCTCAGCCTGTGGCTCCGCAGCATCGGTGGTCAGCAGTGCCCAGCCGGCGGTCGCCTCCCCGTCGAAGGCATAGCCACACGAGCCCGGATTGCAGATCAGCTTCCGACCCAGCTCTCGCACCTCGGCCACGTGCGTGTGCCCGCAAGCGATGACGCGCGCGTCGGTGCGTGTCACACGCTCCACGGTCACCGATGGATCGAGATCCGCGGCAAGGCCGCTGGTCTGGCTGCCGGGAGAGGCGTGACAGATGAGAACCATGTGCTCACCGAGCATCACGCGACGCTCAGCCGGCAACCGCCTCAACCATTCCACCTCATCGTCCGCCAGCTCATCGTGGGCCCACTCGGCGGCCAGGCGGTGCGGCACCGGAACCTCGTCCAGCCAGGGGAAGGCCGCGGCATAGTCAGCGTCGGCCACGGCCACGTCCGTGTTGCCCTGGATGATCACGACGCCGCCGGCCGCCTCCATTTCGCGCAGTCGCGTCACAACGGCCGATGGTCGAGGCCCATTCATGACCAAATCTCCGGTGACCGCGATGAGGTCGGGCTTCTTGCGCTTGATGTCCTTGAGAGCGGCTTCCAGGGCCAGGATGTTGCCGTGGATGTCGCCCAGGACCGCGATGCGTTCGGACATCAGGCCAGCTCCCCTTCGGGTGGGATGACGAACGAGATGAGCGCCTCGCAGGCGACTTCGCCGTCCACGCTGGCCACCGCGCGGCCCTTGCCGAAGCGCCGGCCCAGCTTCTCCATGGTGACCTCCAGCGAGAGCCGGTCGCCGGGCTGGACGATCCTCTTGAAGCGACACTCCTCGATGCCCGCGAAGAGACCGATCCGGTCACCGAAGCCAGGCTGCCGAGCGACGTACACGGCCATGGTCTGGGCCAGCGCCTCCACCTGTAGCACTCCGGGCATGACCGGCAACCCCGGGAAATGGCCCTGGAAGAACCACTCCGAGGCTGTCACGCCCTTCTCGCCGCGGATGTAGGCGCGCTCCGCGTCGTACTCCATGATTCGATCCAACAGCAGGAACGGCCAGCGGTGCGGGATGAGTGCCTGTATCTGTTTTGAGTCCAGCAGCGGCCGGGCGGCAGTGGCGGTCTGTTCGGTCATGGGCTCCTCGTGGTCGGCGCTCGTGGCACCGGGTGATCTTCGGATCAGGTCTTCGCGCCGGCGGCCGCTGCCAGGAAGGCGGCACTACCGACGCGATCCAGCAGGTTGGTCGTGAAGCGGCCCTCCAGGAACGTGGCGTCCTCGATGAGCGCGCGGTGGAAGGGTATGTTGGTCTTGAGCCCATCGACCACCAGCTCGCCTAGCGCCACGCGTGCCCGGGCGATGGCAGTGGGCCGGTCCGGGCCCCAGACGATGAGCTTGCCCAGCAGCGAATCGTAGTAGGGCGGGACCTCGTAACCCGAGTACAGGTGGGTGTCCATCCGTACGCCCGGCCCGCCGGGCTGGGTGAAGGCGTGGACCGGTCCGGCCTGGGGCCGGAAGTCGTGCTCCACGTCCTCGGCGTTGATGCGGAACTCGATGGCGTGACCGCGCAGTGACACATCTGCCTGCGTGTAACCCAGGGGCTCCCCGGCGGCGATACGGATCTGCTCCACCACCAGATCGATGCCCGAGAGCATCTCCGTCAGCGGGTGCTCCACCTGGATGCGGCAATTGATCTCGATGAAGTAGGGATCGCCCTGGCCGTCCACCAGGAACTCCAGCGTGCCCACGTTCTCGTATCCCGCGGCGACCACGGCGCGCACGGCGTTCTCCGCCAGCGCCATCCGCTGCTCGGCGCTGAGGGCGGGCGTGGGTGCCTCTTCCACGACCTTCTGGTGACGTCGTTGCACGGAACAGTCCCGCTCGCCGACGTGCACGCCGTTGCCATAGCGGTCGACGATGACCTGCACCTCCACGTGGCGATTCTCGTCCAGCCACTTCTCCAGGTAGAGCGAGTCATCGCCGAAGGCGGCGCGGGCCTCGGAGCGGCAGATGGTCAGGGCCTGCTGAAGCTCTCGGTTGGAGCGGACCATTCGCATGCCGCGTCCCCCGCCCCCGGCTGACGGCTTGATGAGGACCGGATAACCGATGCGCTCCGCTTCGCTCAGCGCGTGATCGTCGTCACGCAGCATGCCGTCCGAGCCGGGGATGGTGGGCAGGCCCTGACGGCCCAGCAACTGGCGCGTGCCGGCCTTGGAGGCGAAGCGCTCCAGCACCTCCGGGGGAGGGCCGATGAAGGTCAGGCCGTGCGCCCGGGTCATCTCGGCGAAAGTGTCGTCCTCGGACAGGAAGCCATAGCCCGGGTGCACGGCGTCGCACCCGGTGACCACCGCAGCGGAGAGGATGGAAGCGACGGACAGGTAGCTCCGGCGCGCCTCGGCCGGTCCCACACAGATCGCCTCGTCGGCCATGTGGACCGCCCGCGAGTCGCGATCAGCCTCACTGTAGGCGACCACCGCCTGGATGCCCATCTGCCGACAGGCACGCAGTATGCGCAGAGCGATCTCGCCCCGGTTCGCTATCAACACCCGGCCGAACATCAGGCCGGCTCCGGCCGGCTGGGCAGGCCATCGACGCGGGCCACCTCCTGGCCATATTCGACGGCCTCGCCGACCTCCACCAGGATCCGGCCAAGCACGCCATCGACCGGCACCGTCACGTCATGCCGGATGCCGAGCACGTCGACGTGGCCCAGTACATCCCCCGTGCGGAAGGAGCGCCCGACCTCCAATCCCTCAACGGGCTGGAAATAGCCCACGGCAGGCGAAACGACGATCGACCGGTCGGAGTGAGCACCGTCCGCGTCCGAGCGTCGTTGGCTATCGCCTGGTCGCCCGTCGCGCGATTCGCGGATGTGCGCGGGGCCGGTTGCTACTGCGGACGCTTGTGCGGCCTGCGGCGACGCCCCGGTCGCCCGAAGTAGTCGGACCCGCCAGTCTCCGTGGCGGACCTCCAGCTCGCCCAGGCTGCCGCGACCAAAGTGGGCGATGAGCGCGGGCAGCACGTCATCCGCGACCCGCCTCAGCTCGCGCTGTGCCGCATCCCTGTCCAAGGGTGGCCGCTGGGATCCGTCCGACTTGCGCTGGGAGTCGTCGGACACTTAGACGTCCTCCCGGAGCGGCGGCTCATCCTGATCGTCGGCGGCGTCGGGGCGCAGCGGCCCCAGCTCCGATCCGACGCTGCCGCGTCCGGAGCCAAGGAGCGAGCGTAGGCGATCGGCCAGACTCTGCCGCTCCTGTCGAGGGGTCACGATGGAGCCGCTATCCGCAAAGGCGCCCATCCGCCGGAAGCGGTCGTAGCGGTCCTGGATCAGCCCGTCCAGGTCCTGCCTCGCCGTCAATGCGTCCAGCCAGGCCACGATCTGGGCGCGCAGCCGGCGGGCGGTCTCCTCTGGTGCGGCGTGTGCACCTTCCACCGGCTCGCCGACGACGATGTCGATGACTCCCAGCGCGTGTTGTTCACCGGCCGTAAGGCGCATCGCCACGGCGGCCTGCTGGGCGGCGTCCGGGGATCGCCACAGGATCGACGCACAGCCTTCCGGCGAGATGACCGAATAGATGGCGTTCTCAAGGGCGATGACCACGTCGCCCACGGCGATGGCCAGCGCACCGCCCGAACCGCCCTCCCCCGTGATGACGCAGACGATGGGCGTCCGGAGGCCGGCCATCAAACCGATGGAGCGCGCGATGGCCTCGGCCACGCCTCGTTCCTCGGACGCCGCGCCAGGATATGCACCGGGCGTATCCACGAAGGTGACCACGGGCAGACCCAGTCGTTCAGCCAGCCGGAAGAGCCGCATCGCCTTGCGGTAGCCCTCCGCGTGGGGCATCCCGAAGTTTCGAGCGACGTTCTCCTCGACCTCCGAACCCTTCTGCTGGCCCACGAAGACGGCCCGGTGCTGGCCGAACCGGCAGAAGCCGCCGACCATGGCCGGGTCGTCGCCGAAGAGTCGGTCGCCGTGCAGCTCGATGACGTCGGTGGCCATCAGGCCCACCAGCTCCAGGGTGTGCGGCCGCCTCACGTTACGCGCTTGCTGCACCCGGGCCCAGACGGCCTCGCGCAGCGCTTCGTCATCCACACGGTGGGGTTGGACGAGGCCGCGCGACTGCATCGTGATGGCCGTCGCCTGCCCGTCGTCAGCCACGGTTCCGCTCCGGCTCGCCGCGCATCTCCACCAACGCGGCCAGCGGTCGGGACAGGATGCCGTTCCCGGACGAACCGTTCTCTGCGGCCGCTGATGCCGCTCGGCGCCGCGGCGCGGCTCGCAGGTAGTGGAGCAGGCCCACCAGGGCATCTCGCAGATCGGCCCGGTTCACGACCTGGTCCACGAACCCGTGCAGGAACAGGAACTCCGCGCGCTGAAAACCCTCGGGCAGCGTCTCGGCGATGGTGCCCGCCGCGACGCGCGCCCCGGCGAAGGCGATGAGCGCGCCCGGTTCGGCCAGGTTCACGTCGCCGAGGGCCGCGTAGGAGGCGAAGACGCCGCCCGTGGTGGGATCGGTCATGACGCTGACGTAGGGCACGCCGGCGTCGGCCAGCCGGCCCAACGCGGCCACGGTCTTGGCCAACTGCATGAGTGCCAGCGTGCCCTCCTGCATGCGGGCCCCGCCGGATGCGCTGACCACGATGAGCGGGAGCCGTTCCGCCAGTGCCATCTCAGCAGCGCGCGTGACCTTCTCCCCAACGACGGAGCCCATGGAGCCGCCCATGAAGGCGAAGTCCATCACACAGATGGCCACGCGGTGACCGCCCATCGCCCCGGTGCCCCAGATCGCTGCGTCCCGGATGCCAGTGGAGGTGCGCGCGGTGGCCAGCCGCTCGGGATACGGCTTCTGGTCGACGAAGCCCAGCGGGTCGATCGACTCCAGACCGGCGTCCTGCTCTCGGAAGGTGTCGTGGTCCAGCAGTTGGGCCAGCCGCGCATCGACACGCAGCCGGAAGTGATGACCACATTTGTCGCACACGCGCAGGCTCTTCTCGAGCTGCTTGTTGTAGAGCATCTCCCCGCAGCCGGGGCACTTGGTCCACAGGTCCGGCGGGAAGCTCTGGCCGCGCGGCCGGAAGGGCAGCTTGATGGGCATCAGCGAGCTCCTTCGCTGGTCGCGCCAGCGGCCATCCCCGTTGCCCTGCCCCGCCGCCTGGCCCGCAACTTCGCACCGGCGAAGGCCGCTCCAGCAAGGGAAACGCCGGACGCGATGGCGCCGCCTACCAGCAGGCTCCGCGCGCGGCGGTCGACGCCATCACGAGTCGTCCCGAAGGCCGGGGTAACACCCGGAAAAGGCACTACATCACCGCCCATGCGGACAGGGCCGGGTGCCAGCGTGGCGCCGCGCCCAACGACCGTGCCACGCCCTTCCGCATCGGCGCGGAGGCATCCGGCCAGCCGTTCCTCGAAGCGGAACGAAGGGTGGAATCGCGGCAGGGACCGATCGAGCAGGTCTGCGGAGGCACGGATGGAAAGCGGAACGCTGGCTGGGGCGACCAGCGCCACCGGCCTCGCGCCGCCGCGACGCGCCAAGAGCTCGTCCAGATAGCCGTCCGTGGCGAGCGACTCGCCTTCGACGCCCCTCACGAGGGCCGCGAACCGCCCATCTGCTCTGCCACGGTGCGCAGGGCGCGATGCACCAACACGCGCACGGCGCCCTCCGAGCGGCCCATGATCAGGCCGATCTCCCGGGCGCTCATCTCCTCCACGAAGCGCAGCGTGAGGGCCTGTCGCCGGTCCTCCGGCAGGCGTTCGATGGCGACCCAGGCACGGGCTACCAGGTCGCGCGTGGCGACCTCGCCCGCTGGGTCGTCCGTGGCGGCCACGGCCAGGGCATCGTCCAGGATCGCGGTCGGGTGACGTCGTGCGTAGCGGCGCTGATTGGAGAGTGCGTTGCGGGCGATGCGGAAGAGCCAGACACGGAAGGTGGAGGTGTCGCCGTCTCCCTGCTCCCGGAATCTGGGCAGGCCATGCAACGCCTGGAGGAAGACCTGCTCGGTCAGATCCTCGGCAGCGTTGGGATCACGGGTCTCGTAAAGGGCGAAGCTATACACCTGTGCCACGTACTTGCGATAGAGCGCGTCGAATGCGCCATGGTCACGACGTGCGGCTTCCACGGCAGGGCGGTCCGCGTCATAGGGGATCGGGCGTTGGGGCGCCTCCTCCCTCCCTCTACCGAACACCGGGGCAGTCTATCCGTTACGCGGACGCACTCCCGCGGGGGTCGGGCGAGGCAGGTCGACGACACGGCATCGGACGACCTCACCGGAGTCGATGGCCAGCAATGCCCCTGCGCCATCAGCCGCGACTGCACCGTCGCTGGACTCGGGGTTCAGGAGCAGCGCGCCCGACTCGGGGTCCACGCCGACGGCAAGGCCACTGACCATCCGACCGCCGAGGTCGACCTCCACGCGCCGGCTGGTGGTGCGCTGGCGCCGGGTCCAGCCGCCGGCATCGAAGGATCCCGCAGTGAGCGCCTCGAGGCGGGGCTCGAGGCGGGCCAGCCAGCCTTCGAGCAGGACATCACGATCGACCGGACGCCCGCCGGAGATCTCCCTCAGGCTGGTCATGAAGGGCGCCAGAGCGGCAGGGAATGTCGCAGCCGGCCAGTCGACGTTGACGCCTATCCCGATCACGGCAGTGGCGATCCGATCGCCATCCGAGCGGGTCTCGCCCAGCACACCCGCCAGCTTGAGCAGGCGCCCGTCGGGGCCGTCGGCCACCAGGTCGTTGGGCCATTTGACCCAGAGTGTCTCGTCGCGCAGCCCGGCCGCCGCTTCCGCCGCGTCCATCATCGCCAGGACGACCGCGGCGGCCAGCCGCCAGGCGTGGCGAAGGGGCATGTCCCTCGGCGTGAACCCCGCCGAGACGAGCAATGCCGTTCCGGGCGGGGCGGTCCAGTCGCGATCAAGGCGCCCCCGACCGGTGAGCTGCTCGTCGGCCACGGCGACGCAGACGCCTTTCGTGCCCTCGTCCAACCACCCGCGGACGATACGCTGGGTGGAGTCGACGGTTCCGAAGCGCTCAAGCCGGCTGGGAAAGATGCTCACTGGCCGAGCTGCCCCGAGTCCACGCCGATGACTCCCTGGGAGCGCGGTCGGAGGACCATCGCCCGTCCCGTGAGACCCACGGTCGACGCTTCCAGCTCCAGCGCTGCGGCCACGTCCGAGGCCAGACCCGGCCGGTCGGCGAAGGCCAGGATGCTCGATCCGGCGCCGGAGAGGCAGGCACCCAGAGCTCCCGCTCCACGCGCCGCCGCGATGAGGCGCGGCAGCTCCGGAAAGACCGACGCTCGATACGGCTCGTGGAGCCG
>JALZLQ010000221.1 GCA_030858605.1 Chloroflexota bacterium | reverse complement strand
CGGCCGAGATGTCGCAGATGCCGGTCCACTGACGGAGGATGCGCAGGTCGCGCATGAAGGGCAGGAGATGCGTCACCTTCGCCGCGGTGTGCTGGAGGAAGCTGAATGACGACCGCTGCGAGTAGCTTGGCTGGGCGTCGTACTCGGCACCGACGAGCATCTGGCCGCGCTCCGTCTGCGACACGTAGCAGAGCAGCTCGGTATCGCTGACGATCCCCGGAAAGACACCGCTGTACTCGTTGGTGACGAAGGCCTGTAGGGGATGCGTGCGGATGGGCAGCCGCACGCCGGCGTGCGCGGCGATGGTCGACACGCGGCCGCCCACAGCGCTCAGCACCACACCGGCCGAGATCGGCCCGGCGGGCGTCTCCACTCCCGTGACACGCGAACCCTCCCGGAGCAGGCCCGTGACCTTGGCGTGCTGGAGGACGTGGACGCCGCGGCGCATGGCTCCCTGCGCGTAGGCCCACACGACCCGGTCGTGGCGAGCCGTCGCCCCAGCGGGGTGATAGGAGCCACCAAGCACCGGATATCGACCACCACCTGACAGGTCGAGCTGCGGGCACAATTCCTTGGCTTCCAGCGCCGTGATCATCGGCGTCTCCGTGCCGCAGGCCAGGTTGAGCTGGGAGCGGACTCGCTCAGCGCGCATCTGTGTCTCGGTCTGGGCCAGCCACATGATGCCCTTGGTCTCATACATGATCCAGCAGTCGAGGTCGTCCTCAAGCGTCTGGTAGAGGTCCAGGCTGTGCTGGTAGAAGCGCACGGCTTCCGGGATCCCGTAGTTGGCGCGGATGATGGTGGTGTTGCGACCCGAATTGCCCGAACCGATATAGGCGGCCTCGACCACGGCCACGTTCGTGATGCCGTGGCGTTCGGCCAGGTAATAGGCCGTGGCCAGGCCATGGCCGCCGCCGCCGACGATCACCACATCGTAGGCGTCCTTCGGCTCGTGCCACCGAAGGGTGGCGCGCCGCTCGATGAAGTCGTTCGAGTCCTTCATCCCAGTCGCTCGGCTAGCTCATGCGCGTAGGCCGCGGCACAGAGCAGGAGGGATCGCTCGTCCTCCAGCCAGAGCTTGGCGGGCACGCCCGCGACAAGCCCTTGAGCCAGAGCCGGGCGCGCCGGGGGCAACGGCCACTCGATGTGCGTATCGACCAGCTCCCCTAGCTCGTCGGGTGTGAGCCACGCCCCCACGAAGCCCGTTTCTGGCTCCACGATGGCGTGCTCGTCGGCCAGTGAGGTGGCCGACCCGTCGCCCAACGCTCCATCCGGAGCGCCGATGACGAACGCGTCATCCGGCGCCAGGCGAAGCACGATCGACTGCTCCGCCCACGGCGCACGGTCGAGTGCCTCTGGCGTGGCCACGACCCGCACCGCCGGCATGGCCTCAAGCGCGCGCACGGGTCCCCTCGGGGTCGTAGAACGGTGTCTGGGCCACCGACGCTGATCGGCCGTCCACCTCGACGCGATCGGGAAAGGGCGAGCGCTTCAGCCAGCCCAGCATCACGGCCCTGCCCAGGACTGGCGAGGTGAAGCTGGACGTGACCTGTCCCACGACCTCACCGTCCGACCAGATCGGACTGCCCTCGACCGGCGCGCCGCCCGGCATGGTCAGACCGACCAACCGGCGGTGATCGGGCGACTGAGCCGTGCGCTCCAGGGCGCTGCGACCGACGAAGTCAGGCTTCTCCATCTTCACGGCCCACTCCATGCCCAGCCTCCTGGGTGTCGAGTCCTGGTCCGTGTCCATGCCCACGATCACGTGGCCCTTCTCCAGGCGCAGCCCCTGGAGCGCTTGGAGGCCGTGTGGTGCGATGCCCAGGTCCCGGCCGTGCGCCATCAACGCCCGCCACAGCTCGACAGACCGGTCGACCGGATGGTGCAGCTCGAAGGACGCCTCACCGGTGAAGCTGAGCCGCATCACGTGGCAGGGCACCCCGGCGATCGCGGCGTGGATGTGCTGCAGGAAGCGCGGCTCATCCGCCAGGCCGACCCGCTCCAGCAGCTTGCCTGCCAGCGGCCCCGTGACGTTGATGGCGGCCAGCGACATGGTCCGGTCAAGCACGTGGACGCGGAGGTCCCACGACTCGATCCAGTCGCGCACCCACATCTCGGCGTGCCCCGCGCCCGCCGACGTGAAGGTGAGCACGAAGCGCGACTCACTCTCCCGCAGGATCATGCCGTCGTCCATCAGGTGGCCGCCCTCGTCAAGAAGCAGGGCGTACCGCGAGCGACCGACGCGGATGTCGGCCACGCCCGTGGGATAGAGCCGCTCCAGCGCCTCCACGACGTCAGGCCCCGAGACGACCAGCTTGCCCAGCGTGCTTACGTCACCCAGCGAGACGCCCTCGCGGACAGCCCAGTACTCCGCTACGTGGTCGCCGTAGTGCCACGGCCGCCACCAGCCGCCGAAGCGGTCCATCCGCGCCCCGAGAGCCAGGTGCTCACCGTGCAGCGCCGTGCGCCGGAAGGCATCGAAGTGGACGCCGGCGCCCGCTTCGGCCAGCGTGATCTGCCGCGACGCCGGCCGGGCCGTGAAGGGCTCGGGGATCCCGGTCGAGCGAGCCGCGATGAAGGCCCGGACGTGCGGCAGGCAGGCGCTCCCCTGGCAGGTACCCGTGCCGGCGAGCGTGGCGCGCTTTATCAGCTCCAGCTCCTGGAAGCCGCGCTCCCAGACACTCGCCAGATCATCGACCTGCACGCGCGAGCAGGGACAGACGATGCCGGACGTTGGAGCGGGGGGCAGCGCGAAGGTCTCGGCGGCGGGACCCACCACTGTGACGCCGGGTTCATCGGTCATACGTGCGAGGACATCACGCGCCGCGTACCCCAGACCCAGGATCACCGTGTCGCAGGCGGTGGTCCGCATTGTCTGCCCGTCTCCTTCGTCGAGCGTGCCCACGGCCGACACCCAGCCCTCTCTCCCGCTCTCGATCCGCACCAGGCTGCCAGACAGCGGCGTGCAAGGGATCCCGCTCGGCGGCGAGCCGAGGGCCACGGCAACGCCCAGATCGACTCCCGCCGCGTGGAGCTGCTCCGCGGCGCGAGTGGTGACGAGGCCGATCAGCCCGCTCCCTGGGCACACCGGTTGGAGCTCTGCCGCGCCCGTCGCCACGACCACTTCCCGCGCGTTGATGTGGAGCATGCCATCGGGGGTGCGGGCGATGACCGTCGGCCCGGCGTAGATCGCGACGGCCTCCATCCCGCCAGCGGCGTCCAGGAGGGTCACGCTTCTGCCCGCTCGCCGCGCATGCGCCGCGGCCGCCGTCCCACTCTCCCCGGCACCGATCACCACGACCTCCGCCTCGAGGCGCTTGACCGGGATGCGGCGGGCAGGCGGCGAGCTGGTCACGTCGCTCTCGGCCACGCCCGGCAGCGGTGGCGCCCCAGCCGCCGGGTGCCGCTGCATCACGAGCCCGGGCCGGCAGGGTGTCTGGCAGGTCCGCACCCAGGCCACGCCGTCGACCTGGGCCACGCAGTTGCCGCAGTCGCCGGCCAGGCAGATCGTGCCCCCGTGATGGGGATGCTCGCCCGACCGCATCACCGCCAGGGCCACCGAGTCGCCGTCTTCGTAGGGCAGCGGGCGACCATCGACGACGATCCGCCCAGCAGCGCTCATGGGCGCCTCTACCCTCCCCAGCTCACACGCATCCGGCGCTCCGTCACTCGCGCATCCGTCGCCCTTCGGGATCGAAGAGCGGGGTGAGCTGGAGGCGAGCAGGCCGTCGCCGGCCGATGATCTCGATCTCGAAGCGCCCGCCAGCCCCGCCTTCAGCCAGGAGCGTCGGCACGTAGCCGAGCGCCACGGACGCCTTGCCGTAGTGGGCGTATCCGCCCGAAGTCACCCAGCCGACCACCTCGCCATCGTGCCAGATGGGCTCATCGCCTATGGTGTCCGCGGGGTCGTCGGGATCAGTCTCGACGACAAGCGTGACCAACCGCCGCGCAGGCCCGGTCGCCAGCTCCGCTTCGTGGGCGGCGCGGCCGACGAACTCATGGTCCAGCTTGATGTAGCTGGACAGCCCCGCCTCCAGCGGCGTGTAGATGGGCCGGTACTCCCGGAACCAGGTTCCGTAGCCTTTCTCCAGGCGGAGGGACATCAGCGCCCGCAACCCGAAGAGACGCAGCCCGAACTCGGAGCCGGCGTCGGTCAGCAGGTCGAACAGGGCACGCTGGTACTCCGGCGCGATCCACAGCTCGTAGCCCAACTCCCCCGTGTAGCTCAGCCGTCCGACCCACGCCGGGATCATGCCCACGTCCATCTGGCGGAAGTCCCTGAACCGGAAGGAGCTCGTGGCGAGGTCCGTGCCGGTCACCTTCTGGAGCACGTCGCGAGCCCGCGGACCGGCCAGCGAGAGACCAACCAGGCTAAGGCCCAGGACGCGGAAGGACACGGAGCCGTCCGTCGGCAGGTGCGCCAGGAACCAGCGGCTGTGATGGGTCTCGGCTGCCTGGGAACCGAACAGGAAGAACTCCTCGTCGGCCGCTCGCGCGACCGTGAATTCGCCCAGGATCCGACCCTCCGGGTTCAGCATCGCGGTCAGGTTGATCCGGCCGACGGCCGGCAGCCGGTTGGTGAGCAGGCTGGACAGCCACGCTGCGGCGCCAGCCCCGGTCACGTGGTACTTCGCAAAGTTGGAGGTTTCGATCAGGCCGACGCCCTCCCGGACCGCGGCGCATTCGGCCGCGACCTGATCCCAGGCGTTGGACCGGCGGAAGGTGACCTCCTCCCGAGGCTCCTTGCCCGGCTCCTGGAACCACAGCGCGTGCTCCAGGCCGTAGGACGCGCCCCACACCGCGTTGGCCGCTGACAGCCGATCGTAGACGGGCGTGGTGTGCAACGGACGCCCGGCCGGGAGCTCCTCGTTGGGGAAGGTGATGCGGAAGCGCCGCGCGTAGTTCTCGCGGACCTTGGCGTTGGTGTAGCCGATGGTCGCGTAGTCGCCGTAGCGGGCGACATCCATGCCCCAGATATCGATGCCCGGGTCGCCCTGGGTCATCCACGAGGACAGGGCCAGGCCGACACCGCCACCCTGCGAGAGCCCGGCCATCACGGCGCAGGCGACCCAGTAGTTGCGCAGCCCGCGGACCGGGCCGACCAGCGGATTGCCATCGGGCGAGAACGTGAAAGGGCCATTGATCACCCGTTTGATGCCCACCGTAGCCATGGCCGGGTAGTGGCGGAAGGCCACCTCCAGCTCGGGTGTCAGGCGCTCCAGATCGGGCTTCAGCAACTGCGCCCCGAAGTCCCAGGGCGTCTCGGTGGTTGACCAGGGCACGCAGGCCTGCTCGTACGTGCCCAGCAGCATGCCGCCGCCCTC
>JALZLQ010000212.1 GCA_030858605.1 Chloroflexota bacterium | reverse complement strand
CGCTGGACGCCACGGATGGAGAAGCCGCGGCAGGGGAGGATTCCGCCGGGGACTGAGAGATTCGCCGAGGTCGTGAAGCGCGACCTGGGCTGCAGGGAGTAGGGGACAAGGGGGCAGAGGGAGAGGGAGGCTCGAGGCGATGGAGTCGGTCGCGTCCTACTTCAGGTTCCGGGAGCGCGGGACCACCATGAGCACGGAGATCCGTGCCGGCCTGACCACGTTCATGGTCATGGCTTACATCATCTTCGTGAACCCGACGATCCTGTCCAGCGGGGAATTGGAAGGGGTCGGGCCGCCTTTTCTCGCGGTGGCCGTTGCCACGGCCCTGCTGGCCGGCATCCTGACCATCGCCATGGGCGTGATCACCAACTATCCCTTCGCGCTGGCCGCCGGGCTGGGGCTCAACGCGGTGGTCGCCTTCGAGCTCATCCTGGGCCGCGGCTTCCTGTGGCAGGAGGCCATGGCGGTCATCGTCTGGGAAGGCATCCTGATCCTGCTGCTGGTCTTGACCGGCCTGCGCGAAGCGATCATGAACGCCATCCCCATGACCCTGAAGCGCGCCATCGCGGTGGGCATCGGCCTGTTCATCTTGTTCATCGGTCTGGTCAACGGCGGATTCGTGGTCTCCACGGGGGCGGTGCCGCCGGTCGTCCCGGCCGGGATACTCAATGTGGCCACGCTGACCTTCGTCATAGGCCTGGCCATCACGCTGGCCCTGGTAGCGCGCAAGGTCACCGGTGCGTTGCTCATCAGCATCCTCCTCACCACGGTGGTGGCCGTGGTGCTCAACATCGTGGTGGGCTCGGCCAACTCAGGGTTCGGGCCGGGGCAGGCGGTGCTGCCCACCGAGCTCAGCGGGTACATCTTCAACTTCAGCCCGGACAACTTCGCGACGATCTTCCAGCCGCTCATGCCGGAGTTCCTCTTCGGCATCTTCACCAAGGGCGACGGCATCGCCTGGATCGTCATCATCGCGCTGGTCATCTTCAGCCTGATGCTGTCCGACTTCTTCGACACCATGGGCACGGTCATCGGGGTCGGCGAGCAGGCCGGTCTGGTCGACGATCAGGGCCGGCTGCCGGGCATCCGCAATGTGCTGATGGTCGACTCGGTGGCTGCCATCGCCGGCGGCGCTTTCGGTGTCAGTTCGAATACGACCTACATCGAGTCAGCGGCGGGGGTTTCGGAGGGCGGCCGGACCGGCTTCACGGCGGTGGTCGTGGGCGTCCTCTTCCTGATCGCCATCCTCTTCGCGCCCATCGCCGGCATCGTGCCCGCCCAGGCCACGGCGCCGGTGCTGGTCATCGTCGGTTACCTGCTGTTCACCCTGGCGCGGGACTTCGACTGGGGCGACGTCGACGTGATGTTCCCGGCGCTGGCCACGCTCATCGTGATGCCCCTGACCTTCACCATCACCACCGGCATAGCGGCTGGCTTCGTGACCTACGTGTTCATGAAGGTGGTGACCGGTAGGGCGCGCGAGGTGCATCCACTGATGTGGGTCGCGGCCATCGCGTTCGTGCTCTTCTTCGCGGCGCCGTGGATCCAGGGGGTGCTCACCCCGGCCCCGCCAGCCGGGTAGCGCTCGGCTCAGCGTCCTCGCGGCCGCCCGGCCCCGTCGCCTGGTCACCGGCGGCGTGTAGCATTCAGGGGCATGTTCGAACGTACCACGCTGCCCGAGGGGCCGCGCGTCATCTCCGCACGTCTGCCCGGCACCAGATCCCTGTCGATCGCCGCGTACGTCATGGTCGGCTCACGACTGGAGAGCCGCGAGGCCTCCGGCACGGCCCACTTCATGGAGCACCTGACCTTCAAGGGCACAGAGGCATACCCGTCCACCCGTGCCGTCTCGGAGGCCATCGAGGGCATCGGCGGCACCTCCAACGCGGCCACTGACCGCGAGTCCACGGTCTACTGGACCCGCCTTCCGGTCCGTGACGCGGAGCGCGGGTTCCACGTCCTGGGGGAGCTCATGCGCCGGCCGTTGCTGCGCAGTGAGGACATCGCCAAGGAGCGCGAGATCATCGTGGAGGAGATCCGCTCCTATCGCGACGACCCGGGGCAGTACGTCTTCAACGTCTTCGATGAGACGTTCTTCGGCGACACGCCACTGGGTTGGGAGATCGCCGGCGACGAGACATCCGTGCGCAGCCTGGGCGACGACGACATCCGGGCGTTCTGGTCGGCAGGATATCGACCGGCCAATATCGTCGTGGCGGTGGCCGGTGACCTGTCGCACGACCAGGTGGTGGGCTTGGTGGCGGACTCGTTCGGGAGTGGAAACGGCGCGGTTCCTGGCTTCGCGGCGGCGCCGAGCCTCCCTCACCAGCGATTCGCCGTCCTGGAACGAAGCACCTCGCAGGCACACCTCTGCCTGGGTCTGCCCGCGCTCCGACGGGACGATCCCGACCAATGGACGATGGAGCTGCTCAACACTGTCCTTGGCGAAGGGTCCAGCAGCCGGTTATTCCTGCGAGTCCGCGAAGACGCCGGTCTGGCCTATGACGTGCACTCGTTCACGACCGACTATGCCGACTGCGGCACGCTCCAGGTCTACGCCGGCGTCGACCCGACCGACCTGGCGGCCGCCCTCAAAGCCATCCTCGAAGAGCTGGCCCGCCTGCGCGATGAGCCGGTACCGGTCGAGGAGCTGGCCAAGGCGCGCGCCTACGCACGCGGCCGGCTGGAGCTGCGCCTGGAGGAGAGCCGGCACCTCGCATCATGGCTTGGAGTCCAGGAGGCGCTTCATGATCAGGTGCTGACACTCGATGACGCGCTCACTGCACTTGATGCGGTGACGCCTGTGGCGATGCATGCACTTGCCCAGCGGTTGATCCGGGACGATGCCCTGTCGCTCGCCGTGATCGCACCCGGCCGCAACGCTCGTCGCCTGGAGAAGGCGCTCCATCTCCCGTGAGGGGCGCGGCCATCGACGCGGCGGCAGATGCTGAGGCAGGTGACGGCGTGACCGACGCCGACCCCGGCGAGCCCGACGCGCGAACCCGCCCTATCGGCGTGGAGCGAAGCGTGGACGCCCGCCTTGCTCGGTTGCACCTCCGCGGCGGCCTTCTCGCCCTGGCCCGCGCCGAACTGGAACAGATGGCCGGCGCCGGCACGCTTGACCTTGGTGCCCTGGCTGACCTGGCCGAGGTCCGCTGGCGGAACGGCGACCTGATGGGTGCCGCCGAGGCGGCCTCGGCTCACCTTGGCTCAGGTGGCGACGAGCCGATGGCCATGATCATCTGCGCCGAAGCGTTGGACCACGACGGCCATCTGCTCGATGCACGAGCGCTCGCCGCCCGTGCCTTGGAGCGGGTCAATGGACAGGTCGAGCGACTGTTCGCGGGAGAGAAGCGCAGCAGCGCCTGGTTATCCGCAGGTTCCACGCCACTGGCTCTGGCGCCCGGCACCATGACCTGGGGTGGGCTGGCAGGTGGCGCTGAGGTGCACGATCCGCAGCCGTCGGGTGTGGTGGGGGCTGCTGCCGAGACGGTCGCGGCGGAGACTCCCACGGCTGAAGTGGTCGAGGGTCAGACGGTGGGCGGATCGACCTCTGATGCGCGCGGCATCGGACAAGTCCCGGACGTCGCCGCGGCCCCAGGCCAGCCCCGGCCTGGGACGACCAGTGGGATCGTGGCGGAGGTCACAGAGGGTCGAGGGCCGGTGCCATCCCTCCCGGGCTCCATCGCGGAGCGTGTGGAGTCGGGGCGTGCCGCAGGGAAGGAGCTGGGGTCCATCGAGGACGCCATCGCCTCCGGCCGGTTGAAGGGGGTGCCTGAGCGACTGGCTCTCTTGCTGCGTACGGACCGGGCGCTGGCGCCCATCATCCTCACCCACGCCGACCGCGCGCTGGCCATCATCCTACGCAACGATCCCGCTGTAGCCGCGCTTCATCTGGTGCGCGGCGACGCGTACCGCGCTCTTGGCCGGGAGTCGGACGCCACGGCAGCTTTCCAGCAGTCCCTGCGCGCCGTGGCGGCGCGCGCGACAGACAAGGAGACCCAGTGACCGAGAAGTCCCTCATCCTGATCAAGCCGGACGGCGTCCAGCGCCTGCTCGTGGGGCGCATCCTGGAGCGCTACGAGCAGCGCGGCCTGCGCATCGTGGGCATGAAGCTGGTCTCCGTGGATCGGGAGCTGGCCGAGCGCCACTACGACGCGCACCGGGAGAAGCCATTCTTCGCGGGGCTGGTGGAGTTCATCATCTCGTCGCCGCTGGTCGCCGTCGCAGTCGAGGGTCTGAACGCCATCGCCGTCTGCCGTGCCATCAACGGCGCCACCCGCCCACATGAGGCGGCGCCCGGCACCATCCGCGGCGACCTTGCCCTGGAGACCGGGCAGAACCTGGTGCATGCCTCGGACTCGACGGAGAACGCGGAGGCAGAGCTGACCCTCTGGTTCCGCCCGGACGAGCTCGTCAGCTACGAGCGCGACATCGACCGCTGGGTGGACGGCTCCGGTTCCTGAGCCAACCCATCCGACCAGTTCCCCACGCCCGACTCAGCGGTCCTCATCGAAGGGTCGCCAGTCGGCGGAGGCTGCGCCCGGCTCGGTGAAGCCAGGGGCCGCGATGCCGAGAGCGGTCACGAGGGGGATCAGGCCGAGGCTCAGAACGAGGGCCGCTGCGCTCCAGCGCCCGGCGCGAGTCCGCGGTCGCACCGCCACTGCGGACTCATCGTCGGCCTGCCGGAGGCCTGCCCACATGAGGCGAGCGTAGCCCAGCCCCAAGGCCATCGATGCGCCAACGACCAGGAGCGCGACGGTCTCCGGCACGGCGCCTTCGACCAGCACGCGACGTGCCTCGAACGGCACCGAGCCCGGCCAGCCGACGCCCGCCACGATGGGCACCACCAGCGCGGGCAGGAGCAGGGGAGCGCGCCTGATCCAGCCTCGCGTGCCGTCGACCTGTCGGCTGCCCATGCGTGACGCCGCCGCGATCGACCAGCCCGCGAGCACGGTGCGCGCAAGCCCCGAGACGATCAGCCACGAGGCCAGCGCTGGCATCGCCGCTGCGCCACCGGCCAGGGCCAGCAGGACCAGCGCGCCGTCGCCGATGGCGTGGACGCCCATCAGAGAGCCCAGATCCTTCTGCACGAGCATCGCCACGGCCGCAAGGACCACCGTCGTACCGCCGAGTACGGCCAGGGCATCGCGCACCGCCGGGTCTTCGAAGACGCTCGCTGCGGGCCCGGTGGTGAGCCACGCCGCGGCTAACAGTCCGAATAGGTACGGCGCCCAGACGCTCATCAGGACGATCATGGTCAGTGGCCCGGTCCGTGCCGCGCGCAGCGGAAGGAGGTGGAACGGTATCGCGCCCACGCGAAGGAGCACGGCTCCCGCCACGAGCATCGCCGGCAGGATGAGGACGGAGCTGCCCGTCGCTGCCAGGGGTGCCATGAGCGTCCCTCCCGCGGCAAGGCCTGGGACAAGCGCGGACTGGCGGAATGGCCCTTTCCACGGGACGCCGGCTCCGGCCAGCCCCAGGACCCCCGTCCCGGCCGATAGCGTCAGCGCGGCAGCGGGCTCCGAGAGCGTCAGGGAGAGCGCGGTGGTCGCCACGATCACGCATGCGAGCATCGGCAGACCGCTGGACGGTGCAACGAGCAACGCGATCATGATCAGCAGGGCCAGGGCACCAGCCACGGCCGTGAGCCACAGGCGGATCATCGGCGCGTCCGTCACGAATGCATCCCCGAGGGCGACCGGCGCCTCCAACGGGGCCAGCGCGGCGGCCGCCGTCACGGCGATGAGTGCCGTGGCACCGGCCAGACCGGCGCCACGGGGCCACCCCCGGGCGAGCAGTACGGAGAGCGCCCCCAGTGCCGCGAGGCCGGCACAGATGAGCGGGATCATCAGTCCCCCGCTCGAGTCATGCTGTGGACTGCGACGGTGGCGGCTGCGGCGGGAAGGATCAGACCGACGGCCGGCAGCGTCACGTCGGGCGGCGCGGCGCCCAGCCCGGTCAGGACGAGCCAGGCGCCGGCCGAGCCGAAGGCCGTCCCCGCGGCCAGTCGGGCGGGTCCCGCTGCGGCCAGCAGCCGTCCGAGCCCGACAGCGAGGAGGGCCAGCCCCGCGCCAAGCGACCAGCGCCCGGCTTCCAGCCAGTCCGCCATCCGCGCGCCAGGACCGCGGCCCGGATCCAGCCACTCGATGGGGAGGGCCCAGCCCGCGATGCCCGTGATGGCGAGTGCGCCCACCAGCGCCAGCCAGACTGCGACCGGCAGGGTCCGGCCACCCTCAAGCGCGGGTCCGCTGAAGCGCGTGGAGACCCACAGGAGGTACCCGCCCAGCAACGTGCCCACCAGGTAGGCCAGCGCGCTCAGCATCCAGGGAATGTCGTCGGGTATGTCCGGCCGGCACAGCGGGATGAGCACGAGCGCGGCGACCACGCCGGCCAGCAGCGCGATGCGTGTTCGGGCGACGGCCGCGAGCGCAGCTCCGGCTACCGCCACGACCGCGGCGGCAAAGGGGATGAGTTCCACCGATCAGGGCACCTCGGCGGACTCGTCGCCGGCCCCGACGGTCAGCGGGGGATAGTCGGGGGCATCCAGGACCGTGAGTGTGCCGATCGGCCAATAGCGAAGGAACGCCCGACCGAGCACGTCGTCCACCGGGATGAGGCCGATGCGCGCGGTGCGTGAATCGGTCGAGTTCGTGCGGTGGTCACCCAGGACGAAGAGCGCGCCCTCAGGGACATCCCAGGAGGTGAGCCGCTGGTCGAAGGCGTACGTCGGTTCGCCGCCGTACACATACCCCGATTCGTCCAGGGGCGTCCCGTTGACCCAGACGCGTCCATCTCGGATGTCCAGTCGATCGCCGGAGACGCCGATGACGCGCTTGATGTATGGCGTGTCATCCGGCTCGGCGGCGCTGACCGGCGGGCGGAACACGACGATATCGCCACGCTGGTACGGGTCGAAGCGAGGGGTGAGCTTGTCGATGAGGATGGACTGCCCTTCCTGGAGGGTGTCTTGCATGCTGCCCTGAACCACGCGGTAGGGCTGCGCCACGAATGCCTGGAGCAGGGCGTACACGACGACGGTGAACAGCAGCGTCTGCATCACCTGGAACAGGGATCCGAACGGGCGCCTCACGGGCTGCCGAGTATAGGCGTGCCTCCTTCCCACCGGCGCTGCCCGGACAAGGTGCCGGTGACGGCGAGCCACGCCTCGCCGACCGCGCTGCTTTGACGGCCCGCGCGCGTGCGGGTTACACTCCCGCCGCTTAGCGAAACGAGCGGCCCCGGATCTTGCCGGGGCTTGTCCATGTCTGCCCGATGACATGGCCTGGCGCTACCGACGGGGCGGAGGACCCCAGGCGTCGCTGGAACCCAAGTGCCCTGCCGGGCCGCATCCGAGGAGGCTCCCGAACGCCGTGGCTGACGCCATCAACCTGATCATCCCCATCGCGGGCATCGCGGCCGTCCTGTTCGCGATCTACCTGGCGCGCGACGTGCTCAGCCGCGACACCGGAACGCCGGCCATGCAGGACGTGGCGGCGACCATCTACGAGGGCGCAGTCGCCTTCATCCGACGCCAGTACACGACCATAGGCGTCCTGGCCCTGGCCGGCGCAGTGGCCATCGGCTTGGTCATCGGCATCGTGGAGGGACCGGAGATCTCGGAGACCGACGTGTCGGGGATGCAGCTCGGGATCCTGACCGGAATCGCATTCTTGGTCGGCGCGATCTGTTCCATGGCCTCGGGCATCATCGGCATGTTCATCAGCGTCAAGGCCAACGTGCGTACTGCCTCGGCGGCTCAGCGCAGCCTCGTAGAGGCGGTCCAGGTGGCGATGCGCGGTGGTGCGGTGTCCGGCTTCCTCGTGGTGGCTCTGTCGCTGCTGGGTGTCTATGGCATCTTCGCCGCGTACGGCGGCCTGGGCAATGAGATGTCCGTGCGGGACGCGCCCTTCCTCATCGTGGGCTTCGGCTTCGGCGCCTCGTTCGTGGCCCTCTTCGCGCAGCTCGGCGGCGGTATCTATACCAAGGCGGCCGATGTGGGGTCCGACCTGGTGGGCAAGGTCGAGGCGGGGATCCCGGAGGATGACCCGCGCAACGCCGGCGTGATCGCCGACCTGGTGGGCGACAATGTGGGCGACTGCGCCGGCCGCGGCGCAGACCTCTTCGAGTCGACCGCCGCCGAGAACATCGGGGCCATGATCCTGGGCGTGGCGGTGTTCGTCATCGCGCAGGCGGCGGGGTGGCCCAACCCCGAGGGCTGGATCTTCTTCCCGCTGGTGGTTCGTGCCTTTGGCCTGCTGGCGACCATCGTGGCCATGTTCTTCCTGCGGGGTCGCGAGGATGAGAACCCCATGAACATCCTCAACCGTGGCTACTGGGTGACGACCCTCCTGTCCGTGGCGGGATTGGGTTTCTCCACCTACGTGATGATGCAGACGGGCACGGACGCAGTGGGAGAGAATGGCATCCCCGCCTGGATCTGGATGTTCGGAGCCGGCATCGTGGGCCTTGCCACGAGTGTCGCCTTCGTCTACATCACGCAGTACTACACGGCCGGCACTTATCGGCCTGTGCGCGAGATCGCCGAGGCGTCCAAGACCGGCCCCGCCACCAACATCATCTCAGGCACAGCCGTCGGTTTCGAGACCACCTTCGTTACCGCCATCACCATCGGCATCGCGCTGATCGTCAGTGCTTTCCTGGGCTCACAGGCGGGACTCGTCAATGAGCGCGGCGACAACGTGGGCACCATCTTCGGCACCGCCGTGGCGACCATGGGCATGCTCATGACCACGGCCTACATCCTGGCCATGGACACCTTCGGGCCCATCACTGACAACGCGGGCGGTATCGCCGAGTTCTCCAAGGCCGACGCCAGCGCGCGCGAGATCACCGACCGGCTCGACGCGGTGGGCAACACGACCAAGGCTCTCACCAAGGGCTACGCCATCGCCTCGGCGAGCCTGGCCGCCTTCCTGCTCTTCAGTGCCTACATCGACAAGGTGAACCTGATCTTGGAGCGCCAGATCGAGCGCGGCGTTCGAGAGGCCGGGACGCTACTGGAAGCGGTCAACCTGGCCAACGTGGACGTCTTCGTGGCCGCCCTGATCGGCGCCATGCTGGTCTACTTCTTCAGCTCCCTGGCCATCCGGGCGGTGGGCAAGGCAGCGCAGGCCATCATCGTGGAGGTGCGCCGCCAGTTCCGCGAGATGCCGGGCATCATGGATTACACCCAGCGCCCCGACTACGCTCGCGTGGTGGACATCACTACTCGCGCGGCGCTGCGCGAGATGATCCTGCCCGGCGTAGTGGCCGTGGCCACGCCCATCGCGGTCGGCCTGCTGCTCGGTCACGAGGCCGTGGCGGGCATGCTCATGGTGGGTACCATCTCCGGCGTCATGCTGGCCACCGTGCTCAACAACAGCGGTGGTGCCTGGGACAACGCCAAGAAGTACATCGAGTCCGGCAACCTGACCGACGAAACGGGTAACGTGCTGGGCAAGAAGACGGACGCTCATGCTGCCGCTGTGGTGGGTGACACCGTTGGCGATCCCTTCAAGGACACCGCAGGGCCCTCACTGCATGTGCTGGTGAAGCTCCTGGCGACCATCACACTGGTGCTGGCGCCGCTCTTCATCCGCTAGGCAAGCGCCCCAAAGGGTCACGGTCCGCACGCTCAGGTGGAGCTACTACTTCAGGCCATCGTCCAAGGGATGGTGCAGGGACTGACCGAGTTCCTGCCCATCAGCTCCTCTGCGCACCTCATCCTGGTGCCTCGGCTCCTGGGCTGGGACGATCCGTTCCTGACCAGTCCGGAGTTCGACGTGATGCTCCACCTGGGGACCCTGGCCGCGCTGCTGGTGTACTTCTGGCGTGACCTGATCCGGCTGGGCATCGCCTGGCTGGCATCGATCCGCGAGCGAAGGCTGGTTGACGATCCCGATCGGCGTTTGGCCTGGCTGCTGTTGCTGACGGTCATCCCGGCGGCGCTTGTGGGGGCACTCTTCGAAGACTTCTTCGACGAGACCTTCCGCGATGCCTTGCTGGTCATCCCGCTGTTGCTGGTGGTGGGCGCGGGCCTGCTGGCCATCGGCGAACGTTATGGTCGGCGCGATCGTGGACTGGAGAAGCTTCGTGTCCGGGACGCGCTGGTCATCGGGGTGGCCCAGGCACTGGCCCTGTTCCCCGGCATCAGCCGTTCTGGCGTGACCATCGCGGCGGGGCTGCTGCTGGGCCTGGAACGCGCCGCGGCGGCGCGCTTCGCCTTCTTGATGGGCATCCCCATCATCGCGGGCGCCGGCCTCTGGAAGCTGCGTGTGATCGTGGCCGGCGAGACCAGCGCGTTCGAGCCGCTCGTGCTGGCGGCGGGCATGACCGCCTCGGCCCTGAGCGGCCTGGCCGCCATCGCCTTCTTGTTGCGCTACCTGCGCACGCGCAGCACGGGCATCTTCATCGTCTATCGCCTGGGCTTCGCCGCCGTGGCGGCGGTCTTGCTGCTCACGCGCTAGGGTCCCGCCATGGAGGTCATGAAGCAGCTCCGCCAGCACGCCATCCGCGACCTGCTGGAGCAGCGCACCATCCGCACACAGCACGAGTTGGCCGCGGCGCTCCGGGAACGCGGATTTCGGGCCACGCAGGCCACGGTCTCGCGGGATGTCGCGGAGCTGGGGCTGGTCAAGATGGTGCGCGGCAGCGTCCACGCCTACGCACTTCCGCCGCGCATCGATGAACGCGAGGTCTCCGGCGAGGACAGGTTGCGCCTGCTCCTCCACGAGCTGCCCATCGAGGTGAGCGTGGCCGGCCTGCTGATCGTGGTACGCACCGTGTCCGGCAGCGCCCACGCCATCGCCTCGGCCATGGACCGGGCGCGCTGGGCGGACGTGGCGGGCACCATCGCGGGCGACGACACGCTGTTCATCGCCTTCGCCGACAGGAACGCGCTCCAGCGCGTGCGGCGGCGCCTCCTTCGACTATCGGGGCTGGGCAGGCTGGCCGAGGATCGTCTCGAGCCCTGACTCGCCCACCAGGTCCGTGGCCTCTGCCTTGGCGCCCGTGATGGAAGGGTCCAGGCCACCGC
>JALZLQ010000182.1 GCA_030858605.1 Chloroflexota bacterium | reverse complement strand
TCATGAAGTTGCCCGCGACGTAGTAGATGACCTCGTCGCTGTTGATGTTGGAGTGGTTGTAGGGCGCCGGGATGGCCAGCGGGTGGTAGTCGAACTTGCGGGGCACGAAGCTGCACACCACGTAGTTGCGGCCGGAAAAGGTCTGGTGCACGGGCGGCGGCTGATGGACGCGCCCCGTGATGGGCTCGAAGTCGCCGATGTTGAAGATGTAGGGGAAGAGGTAGCCGTCCCAGCCCACCACGTCGAAGGGATGCCGCCGGTAGTGGTAGGCGGTCATCTTGCCGCGCACCTTCAGGTGGACCGTGAATTCGCCCTCCTCGTCGCGCGCCGGCACGGCTTCTGGGGCCCGCAGGTCCCGGTTGGAGTAGGGCGAGTGCTCCAGCAACTGGCCCCAGTCGTTGCGATAGCGCTTGGGCGATACGATCTCCGTGGGCGACTCGAGATACAGGATGCGGTGCTCCGCGCTGGCGTTGGGCTCCAGCCGCCAGGTCGTCCCGATGGGGATGACCAGGTAGTCGCCGGGGCCGTAGCTCAGCGAGCCGAAGTTGCTCTCGAACGTGCCCGAGCCCTGGTGGAAGAAGAGCAGCTCGTCAGCCCCTCCGTTGCGATAGAAGAGGTCCCCTGGCAGGGCATCAGCGGGGCGGATGACGCCCATCAGCACGTCGCTGTTGTAGAAGAGCGGCACGCGGCCGGAGACGATGTCGCCGCGCGGCTCCAGACCGCCTGCGTTCACCAACCGGTGGTGATGCGCATCGCCGTCCGCCGCCTGGAGTCGCACTTCGGCCACAGGTTCGATGCGATGCGTCTCGGTCGGCGGCCGCAGGTGGTAGAGCAGCGACGAGCGACCGTGGAAGCCCTCCATGCCGAAGAGTTCCTCGGCATAGAGCGAACCGTCCGGTGCCCGATGCTGCGTGTGGCGCTTGTGCGGCACGTTGCCTCGGCTGACGTAGTACATACGGCGTGGCCCACCTCCTGCCGGACAGTCTAGGGCTGGCGGCCATCCACGATGGGGGTAGTCAGCTCACCCAGCCTCTCCACCTTGAGCGTGACCATATCGCCTGGTCGGAGCCACCTGCCGAAGCCCGACTCATCCTTGATCTCCAGGAGACAGCCCGTGCCCACGGTCCCGGAGCCGATGAGGTCGCCCGGGCGGAGGCGCGCGTCGGCCGAGGCCCGCTCGAGCATCTCGCCGAAGCTGAAGTGGATGTCTGACCAGCTGCCACGGCTCAGCTCCTGGCCGTTGACCTCGGCCGTGGCGGCCAGCGCGTAACCCTTGCCCTGGCGTGCGCCGGCCAGCTCGTCCGGCGTCACCAGACAGGGACCGAATGACGCCGCGAAGTCCTTGCCCTTGGCCGGGCCCAACCGGACGGTCGTCTCCTCGCGCTGGAGGTCGCGCGCCGACCAGTCGTTGAAGATGGTGTACCCGCCGATGGCCTCCTCGGCACGTTCCGCGGGCAGGTCCCGCGCGGGCGTGTCGACCAGGGCCGCGATCTCCAGCTCGTAGTCGAGCTCGCTTGAGTCGCGTGGGCGCCAGACGGGATCGCCCGGGCCGCGCACCTCGGAGACATTGCCGAAATAGAAGATGGGCAGGCGATACCAGGCTTCGGGCACCTCTTGGTCGCGGCGCCCCCACATCGTCGCGACGTGTCGTTCGAAGGCGTAGAAGTCGCGCAGGCTGGCGGGTCGGAGGACCGGCGGACCGAAGGTCAGGTCGGCTGGGTCGAGGGTCAGGTCGTCGTCGGCTTCCGGTCCGACCGTTCGACCGGCCGGCAAGCCGTCGGGCGTGCTGAAGGGGTCGACCAGCATCCGCAGTGCGTCCACCCGTGCGCCTGCCGCCAAGTGAGCGTCAAGGGTCGTCACGGGCATTCGGAAGAGCGGCTCGTTGTGCGGAAGTCGGGGGTCGTCGCGGACCAACCGGCGCCTGACCCGTTCCAGGTCAAGCCAGTCACCGTCGGGAAGGGCGGCCGAGAGACGAAACGGAGTGCCGGCGGGGGCGTGACGCTCGCGAACGTGGGCGATCCTCATGAGGTCGGGAGTCTAGCCCGGTGGTCAGCGTGCGCGCTTCACGGACCAGGAGTAGAGTCACTAGCGACATGCAAGCGACTACCCAGGAGCCTCGGATATGACGACCACCACGCGCGAAGCCGTTACGCTGATCCGCAACGGCCAGATCATCGATCTTACGACCACGGGCCGGCAGTCGGGCGAAGCCAGACGCATCGAGATCAACATCTTCTCGTTCGACGGTCGCCTGTACATCTCGGGCATGCCCGGGCCGCGTGCCTGGCTGGCCAACGCGGCCGCCGATCCCCGGTTGATCATCCACCTCAAGCAGGAGGTAGTGGCCGATCTGCCCGGGCGGGCCCGAGTCATCAGCGATACCGCTGAGCGACGACCGCTCCTTCAGCGCATCACCCGGCACTGGCGCCGGGAAAGCGATCTGGAGGCGTTCATGGCAGCCAGCCCGCTCATCGAGGTCGAATCGGACCAGCCGCTCGCCGATTGAAGTCAGCCGGCAGCGCCGGCACGCCTGGCCTACAACGCGGCGCTTAGAGGTTGCCGCGCAGGGCCTGCTCGCGCTCGATGGCCTCGAAGAGCGCCTTGAAGTTGCCCACGCCGAAGCCGCGTGAACCGTGGCGCTCGATGATCTCGAAGAAGAAGGTGGGGCGGTCCTGCACAGGGCGCGTGAAGATCTGGAGGAGATAGCCCTCCTCGTCACGGTCGGCCTCGATGCCCAGCTCCTCCAGCGTGTCGATGGGCACGCCCACGGCGCCCACGCGGTCGGCCAGCGTCTCGTAATAGGAGTGCGGCATGCCCAGGAACTGGACGCCCAGCTCGCGCAGCCGTCGCACGGTGCTCACGATGTCCTCGGTGCGCATCGCGATGTGCTGCGTGCCAGCGTCCAGATACCAGTCCAGATACTCCTGGATCTGGCTCTTCTTCTTGCCTGCCGCGGGCTCATTGATGGGGAACTTCACGCGGCCGTTGCCGTTGGTCATGACCTTGGACATGAGCGCCGAGTAGTCGGTGTGGATGACCTTGTCGTCGTAGTGGATGAGCTGGCTGAAGCCGAGCACGTCCTTGTAGAAGTCGACATAGCGGTTCATGTCGCCCAGGCCCACATTGCCCACGCAGTGGTCGACCTCCAGCAGCGACATGCCGGTCGCGGCAGGCGCCTGGTTCTGGGTACGCTTGTAGCCGGGGGCGAAGACGCCGCTGTAGTCGCTCCTATCGACGAACGAGTGGACGACCTCGCCGTAGGTGTGGATGGCCGAGCGGCGCAGGACGCCGTCGTCTGACGCAAGCTCGGCAGGGTCAAGGTAGGAGCGTGCGCCGCGCGTCGTCGTCTCGCGCCAGGCGCTCTCCGAGTCGTCCACCAGGAACGCGATGTCATGGACACCATCACCGTGCTTGTGCACGTGCTCCGCGATCTCGCCTTCGGGTGTGAGGGGCGCCGTGAACACGAAGCGGATGTCGTTCTGGACCATCACGAACGAGGATCGGTCACGAACCCCGGTCTCCAGCCCGGAGTAGGCGATGGGCGTGAAGCCCCACAGCGCACGGTAGTAGTGTGCCGCCTGGCGGGCGTTGCCCACCCAGAACTCGACATGGTCGATGCCCTTCAGCGGCAGGAAGTCCTGCGCTTCAGCGTAGGCGTCCTTGTTGACATGCGCGCCGGTCTGGTTTGCCGCGCCCAGGCGATCGAGGGTCTCGGTCATGGCTCGTCTCCTTCTCGGATGCAGCGACTATCGTACGCCGGGCATGCCAGACGACCTTGCCCGCAACGCCCCCAGGGCACCCCGGCGGCGCCTCGACGAGCTGACCTTCCTGGCCGAGGTCGCGCGTCTGGCCGCCTCCACGCGGACCTGGGACGAGCTGATGGTGACCATCGTTGATCGCGCCCAGGAGGCGGCGCGCGCCGACGTCTGCTCGCTCTACCTCATGGATCGCGATGGCGCAGGGATCACGCTGGCGGCCACGAACGGGCTGGCCAAGGAGTACATCGGGCGGGCCAGGCTGCTCCTCGGGCAGGGCATCACGGGCATCGCCGCCGAGACGCGCACGCCGGTCACCAGCCTGGACATCCGCAACGACGCGCGCTTCGCCTGGATCACCGGGCCGGACCAGCCGCACACGTCGATGTGCTCAGTGCCGCTCATCTGGAACGACCAGGTGGTGGGGGTGCTCAACGTCCAGACGGTGCGTCCCCGACGTTTCCGTGCCTCGGACGTGCGCTTCCTGGAGACGCTCGCGGCCCTGCTGGCGGGCATCGTCGAGAAGGGCCGGCTACAGCAGGAGGCCGAGGCGCAGATCGAGAGCCTGCGCGCCATCGACGAGGCCCGGGCGAACCTCATCGCCGTGGTCACCCACGCCCTGCGTACGCCGCTGGCCGTGGTGCGCGCCTACGTGGAGCTGCTGGGCGGCCGGGCCCAGGCGGGGGAGCAACCCGACGCCCAGGTCTGGGAGCGGGAAGCACTGCAGCAGGTCGACCGGTTGGACCAGGCCGTGGACTCCATCCTGGAGAGCATGCGCATCTTTCCCTCCGGCTCGATGGAGATGAGCCCGATGGACTTGACCGCCGTGGTCGAGGAGACGGTCAGGGAACTGGGACCTCTCTTCCGCCGCCATCGGCTGGCTACCGAGTTCCTTGAACGACCGCTGCGCGCCCTCGGGGCGGCTGAGCCCACGCGGCGCCTCCTGGGCTACCTGCTGGAGAACGCGGCCAAGTACGCGCCGGTCAATGGGAGCATCGACCTGTACGGCTGGCGTGTCGAGGGGCGTGCCTACCTGGCAATCACGGACGATGGACCGGGCATCCCCGAAGAGTGGCGCGAGCGGATCTTCGACCCGTTCGTGCGCCTGGATGACTCACCGCGCGGCGCGGGCATCGGCCTCTTCGCGGCGCGCCGTCTGGCACATTCGATGGGGGGCCATCTCACGGTCGAGCCGCGGTTGCCGCGGGGCAGCCAGTTCGTGCTGGAGCTTGCGGCGGTCGAGCCGCCGGCCTAGCGGTCGAGACGCCCCCGGGATCAGGCCGCGGCGACGTCCCGTGCCGGGAGAAGTGCCTCGTCCATCGGCTCGCGTCCGTCCTCGCCGATGAGCAGCCCGATGGCCTGCCGCGAAGCGATGACTCGTCCGTCTCGACCGTGCAGCGCGTTCAGGCAGGCCGGTCGGTCGCCGCGGGCGTCCTGGTCCGGGTGCAGCGACGGGAAGTGGCGCCAGGCAGGACCCTCGGCGCGTTCGACCTCGATGAGACGGCAGCCGCAGGTACGGCAACTGACAGGGCCGTAGGGCTCCGGCGCCGGAAAGAAGGAAGGGCGGCTGTCGATCATGACAAGAGCCTAGGTGCCAGCACGCGCTGGGTCAGCGGCGGGCAGGTAACGCTTCGGTTGCGGGTCGGTTACACGCCATCGGTCGGGTCCAGGCGATATCCCACGGCCCGCACAGCGGTCGGCCTGGAGGCACCCAGCCGGTCGAGCTTCTCGCGCAGGCGCGCAAGGTGCGGCTTGAGCCAGAGAGGATCGGGATCCGGGACGCCGGGCCAGCCCGCAGCGAGCAGGTCATCGTGTGGCACTACCTCACCGATGTGCTCGATCATGCGTCGCAGGAGGCGGAACTCGATCATGGTCGCGTCCAGCACCCGACCCTGCCAGCGGATCTCATGCCGTGGCAGGTCTAGGTGCCATTCGCCGCGGCTGTCCGCCCTTGACCCTTCGGCATGCGCACGTCGCATCACGGAGCGGATGCGGGCGAGCAACTCGTCCGAGCGGAAGGGCTTCTTCATATAGTCGTCCGCGCCCAGGTCCAGCAGCTCCACGAGCGAGGCTCCGTCCCGCTCCCCCGTGACCACGACGATGGGTGTCGAGCTGCGGGCCCTGATGGCGCGACATACGTCAGCCCCGTCGCGACCGGGCATGGCCAGATCGAGCAGCACCAGGTCGGGCGAGTCCGCCTCGAAGCGCCGGAGCGCCTCATCTCCGTCGTATGCCGCCACGATCCTGTGCCCTGCACGACCCAGCAACGCACCAAGGACGCCCACCATGGCCGGCTCGTCATCGACCACCAGGATGGTCAGCGCCTCGGCCGGACCCTCATCGTCGAGCGAAACATCGGCGACCATCAGGGCACCGTGACCCGCGTGCCGCTCTCAGCGCCGACGAGCGCCCGCGCCAGGGCATCGATCCCTCGTCCATCAGCGATGACCACCATCGACCCGGGCGCGACCATGGCCCGCCCCGCCGCGCGAACCTTGGGGATCATCCCGCCGGCGATGACCCCTTCCGCGATGAGCGGCTCGATCTCGGCGGCTCGCAGCTCAGGGATGCGGGAGCCGGCGGTATCGCGTACTCCGTCGGTGTCGGTGAGCAGCACCAGATCTGCGCCGATGCCGGCCGCCAGCCCGGACGCCGCGTCGTCGGCGTTGACGTTGCAGATCGCGCCGACGCCGTCTGCTGCGAGCGGCGCCACGACGGGCACGAAATCCGCCAGGAAAAGCGACTGGAGGATGGATCCACGGACGCCGGCTACCATGCAGACGCGACCCAGCCCCGAGACCCGCTCGCCAGCCAGCAGGCCGCCGTCGACGCCCGAGAGGCCGACCGCGTCAGCCCCCGCGCGGCGCAGCTCCGCGACCAGCTCCGCGTTCACCACTCCGCGGAGGACCGCCAGCGCGACTTCCAGGGTCGCCTCGTCCGTGACCCGCCGGCCATCACTGAAGCGTTGCTCTAACCCCATTCGGTCGAGCCACTCGGAGAGCCGCTTGCCGCCGCCGTGGACGACGATCACGTCGCGCTCGCGCGCGAGTGCAGCGACCTCGCCCAGAACGCCGCGTTCCTCGGCGATGGCCGTTCCGCCCAGCTTGATCACGATGGGACGCGATCCGGTCATCGGCTC
>JALZLQ010000164.1 GCA_030858605.1 Chloroflexota bacterium | reverse complement strand
GCGCGGTCCAGGAACGCGTCGGCGATGCCCGTGATCAGGTTGGTGGCACCCGGACCCAGCGTGGCCATGGCCACGGCGCTGCGTCCGGTCAGACGGCCGTAGACATCAGCCATGAAGGCGGCACCCTGTTCGTGCCGCGTCGTGATGTGTCGCACGGTGGGCGTCTCGGCAAGCGCGTCGAGCACGTCCATCGTCTCCTCGCCGGGCACACTGAAGACGTATTCGCAGCCCTCTGCCTCCAGGCAGGCCACGAGCAGATCGGCGGCAGTGCGGGGAGACGGGCGAGCAGCCACGGAAGGAGTCTACCGGCGCGTGCACCAGCCCGGTGCGATGCCATGTGCCTACGGAGCAGCGGCCACCGGACCGACCCGGGTCGGACGTGATGAGCGGGCCATGGCCCGGCGCCGAGGCGCGGATGTGTCTGGCTGGAGGGACCCGGCGAAGCGATCCACTGCCTCAGGCTCGAGCGCCCGTGCGAAGACGTAGCCCTGGCCCAACTCGCAGCCGAGGGTCTGCAGTGCACGGAGCTGCCCGGCCGTCTCGATGCCCTCGGCGAGCGTCCGAAGCCCCAGGCTCTGACCCAGGGCGACGATGGCGGAAGGGGCAAGGGCAGGGGAACTTTGCTCCCCCCGTGCGTGGCGTCGACGTCCTCCCGGCGGAGGGGTCAGTCGACCGGGCGCGTTTCCGACACTTCCGGCTGTGCCAAGACCATGATGCGTAGCTCGGTCATGTCCTCGATGGCCCAGCGCAGTCCTTCGCGTCCCAAACCAGAGTCCTTCACGCCGCCGTAGGGCATGTGGTCGATACGGTACGTGGGCACGTCGTTGATGATCACTCCGCCCACCTCGAGCTCATCGAAGGCCTGCCAGGCGTGGCCCAGGTCATTGGTGAAGACGCCGGTCTGCAAGCCGTAGAGGGAATCGTTCACCTCTCGGATGGCGTCGCCGAAATCGCTGAAGGGGAAGGCCACGACCACGGGCGCAAAGGCCTCGTTGGAGCAGATCTGCGCCTCTCGCGGCGTGTCCACCAGGATGGTCGGCGGGAAGAAGTTGCCCTCCGCGCGACCGCCTATCAGGACCCGGCCGCCCAACTCCTGGGCCTCCCGTACCCAGCGCTCCGTGCGCTCCGCCTGCGATCGATCGACCATCGGCCCGAGCTGCGTCTCGGGATCCAACGGGTCGCCTGTCTGGAGCGCGCGAGCTGCGGCGGTGAAGCGCTCCAGGAACGCCTCGAAGACCGTCTCGTGGATGAACATGCGCTGGACGCTGATGCACGTCTGTCCGGCGTAGGTGAAGGCGCCAACGACCATGCGCTTGACCGACCAGTCCAGATCGGCCGTCTCATCGACGATGGCTCCAGCGTTGCCACCGAGCTCCAGCACCACCTTCTTCTTGCCTGCGCGCTCCTTCATACGCCAGCCCACCGACGGCGAGCCGGTGAAGGTCAGCAACCGAAAGCGCTCGTCGGCCACCAGCCGGTCGCCAAGGTCGCGCGTCATGGGCAGGATGGAGACGGCGCCCTCGGGCAGGCCCGTGGACTCGATGATCTCGGCCACGGTGAGCATCGTGAGGGGGTCTTTGGAGGGCGGCTTGAGGACGATGGAGCAACCGGCCGCGATGGCCGGTGCGATCTTGTGGGCGGCCAGGTTGAGCGGGAAGTTGAACGGGCTGATGGCCGCCACGGGGCCGATCGCGAAGCGACGGGTGATGCCCAGCCGGCCACGCGACGAGGGCAGCAGGTCCAGCGGAATGGACTCTCCCGTCATTCGCTCCGCCTCTTCCGCACCAAGACGGAAGGTCAGCACTGCGCGGTCGACCTCGACCAGGGAGTCCCGGATGGGCTTGCCCGACTCCCGGGTGATGAGCTTGCCGATCTCCTCGCGTCGCGCCTTGATCCCGCTGCTGATCTCACGCAGGATGCGGCCACGCTCGTAGGCGGGCATGCGCCGCGTCTGCTCGAAGGCGCGCACAGCGGCCTCCGCGGCCTCTTCGTACTGCGCCTCGGTCGCGTTGTAGGTCGCGCCGGCGGGCTCATCCGCGTGGGCCGGGTCGACCACCGTGAGCACATCGGGCGAGTCGACCCAGCGCCCGGCCAGGAAGATCTGATGTGGCTTGGTGCCGGCTACGGTGGTCATCGATCGGTCCTCGCGAGGGGTTGGCAGTGCTGGCCGTGATTGTAAGTTGGCAGCGCCTCCTTCCTCGAACGCCCGATCGAGAGCGTCCAGCGTGTGGGGGCACGGGGTCTCGTGGACGCCAGGCACGCTCGCGCCGACCGGCAGGGGCTCCTGAGCCACTACACTGCG
>JALZLQ010000152.1 GCA_030858605.1 Chloroflexota bacterium | reverse complement strand
GCTCAAGGCCGAGGCCGCTGGCGTTCCGGTCGACCTCGTCCTGGGCGACGGCGATTCCCTGGACCAGGCGGACCGGGCGCGCCTGCACGCCGCGGGCGCCCAGGTCCGGCTGGTCGCCCCGGAAAAGGAGATGAGCGACACAGAACTTTGCCTGCGTGAGGCGCTGACCCTGGGCGCCACGTCCGTGCGCATCCATGGCGCGCTGGGCGGGCGGCGACCGGAGCACGGCTTCGCCAACGTTGCGCTGCTCGGGCTTCGGGAGCTGGGCACCATGGATGTGACCATCGAGCACGGTGCCAGCGTGGTGCGGCTGGTCGGTGCCGCCGACCGGTCGGGAAGGGCCGATCTCGCCGGCCGTCCCACGGACTTCGTGTCACTCCTGCCACTGGCGCCAGGTGCGCTGGGTATCACGACGCAAGGCCTGCGCTATCCGCTCCACGACGAGGACCTGGCTTTCGGGCCGTCGCGCGGCCTCTCCAACGAGCTTCTGGGGACCGAGGCGTCCGTGACCATCCGTCGGGGCCGGCTGTTGGTGACACATAGCCGCAGGACGGGGGTCACCTCATGAAGCGACTTGCCACGGCACTGGCCATCCTGATGCTGGCCGGCTGCAGCAGCACGGGCAGCGGTCCGCAGCCCTCGACGTCGAGCGTTCCCACGGAGCTGGTGCTCATGACCCATGACTCATTCGCGCTCCCGGACGAGGCCATCGATGCGTTCGAGCGGGAGCACGGCGCGACCCTGCGCATCCTGCGTTCCGGAGACGCCGGCTCGATGGTCAACCAGGCCATCCTTTCGCGTGAGCATCCCCTGGCTGATGTGCTCTTCGGGGTCGACAGCACGTTCCTCTCGCGCGCCCTGGAGGCCGACATCTTCTTGCCCTACGGTTCCTCCGAGCTGGCGGCCGTGCCGCAGGTCTTTCGGGTCGATGCGCGCCAGCGCGTGACGCCCATCGACCATGGCGAGGTCTGCCTGAACATAGACCGCGAGGCCTTTGCGGAAGGCGATCCCCCAGCGCCGCAGCGCCTCGAGGACCTGACGCTGCCCGAGTACCGGGGCATGCTGGTGGTCCAGGATCCGGCCTCGTCCTCGGTCGGGCTGTCGTTCCTGCTGGCGACCGTGGCACGCTTCGGCGAGGACGGCTGGCGCGACTACTGGGCGGCTCTGCGCGAGAACGACGTACTGGTCACGGATGGCTGGGAGGATGCGTACTACGGACGCTTCTCCGGGGGTGCCGGGGAAGGCGACCGGCCCATCGTCGTGTCCTATGCCTCCAGCCCTGCGGCCGAAGTGGTCTTCGCCGAGACGCCGATCACGGAAGCACCCACCGCTGTGGTGCTGGACGGCTGCTACCGCCAGGTCGAGTTCGCGGGCATCCTCCAGGGATCGGATAGCGCTGAGCTGGCGGGCGCCTTCATCGACCATCTCCTCTCGCGCCCGGTCCAGGAGGCCATCCCCCTGGAGATGTTCGTCTACCCGGTACGCGGCGACGCAGTGCTGCCGGATGTCTTCGTGGAGCATGCCCAGGTCGTGGAGGATCCGCTGGAGCTGCCCCGTGAGCAGGTCGAGGAGAACCGCCAGCGATGGATCGCAGAGTGGACCGACACCGTCCTGCGCTGAGCCGTCGCGGCGCACTCATGCTGGGCGCGCCGCCGCTGCTCTTCCTGCTGCTCTTCTTCGCCTATCCCGTCGCCACCATCGTGGGCCTGGGTCTCTCCGGCGATGCGGCTGCTGGTGGCGCCGGAGTCCTCGACACCTGGCTGGATGAGCGGACACGCGACGTCCTGGGTTTCACGGTCTGGCAGGCCGCGCTCTCCACCTTGTTGACCGTGCTGGCGGCGCTGCCAGGAGCCTACGTCTTCGCACGCTACAGCTTCCGCGGCAAGGGGCTCCTGCGCGCCGCTACGACGATCCCCTTCGTGCTGCCGACGGTCGTAGTGGCCTCGGCCTTCCTGGCTCTGCTGGGGCCGCGCAGCCCTCTCAACGGACTGGCCACGCTGCTGGGTGCGCCCGATCCGGTGGTGCGCCTGGAGGGCAGTCTCTGGGCCATCCTGCTGGCCCACGTCTTCTACATGTACGCCGTGGTGCTGCGCCTGGTCGGCGGCGTCTGGTCCAACCTGGATCCACGCACGGAGGAGGCGGCGCGTGTCCTGGGCGCCTCCCGCTGGATCGCCTTCCGTCAGGTGACCCTTCCCTTGCTGCGGCCGGCCATCGCGTCCGCGGCGGCCATCGTGTTCCTGTTCACCTTCACCTCGTTCGGTGTCATCCTGCTGCTGGGCAGCCCAGGCACCGCCACCCTCGAGGTGGAGATCTATCGCACCACGGCGCTCCTCCTGGACCTGCCCGTGGCGGCAGCGCTGGCCTTGCTGCAGATGGCCAGCGTGGCGTTGCTCCTGCTGATCTACGGGCGCCTGCAGGATCGCCTGGCCATCGAGCAGCGCCTTGGACCCGCGTCCGACGTGCAGCGTCCCGTGACCGATCGGCGCAGCCGTCTGGTGGTGGGCGCGACCCTGACTTCCATGGGGCTGCTGCTGGCCCTACCCCTGCTCGTGCTGGTGGAGCGCTCCTTCGCCTCCGGCGACGGATACGGCCTGGGCGGGTATGGAGCCCTGTTCGAGGCCGGCGGAGGTGCCGGCGCGTTCGTGCCGCCCGCCGACGCCATCGGCAATTCCCTGCTCTTCGCGGCGGCGACCGTGGTCATGGCCTCCGTGCTCGGTCTGATGTCCGCGGTGGCCATAGCCTACCGGCGCGGCTGGGCTTCGCGCGGCCTGGATGCGTTGCTGATGCTCCCCCTTGGCACGTCCGCGGTCACCCTCGGCTTCGGCTTCATCGTGGCCCTTGACGAGCCACCGCTGGACCTGCGCACCTCGGTCCTGCTCATCCCCATCGCTCACACACTCGTGGCGATGCCCTTCGTGGTGCGCGCCACCGTGCCCCTGATCCGTGCCATCCAGCCGCGTCTGCGCGAAGCGGCGGCTGTGCTTGGCGCGTCACCTCGTCGCACCTGGCTGGAGGTCGATGGCCCGGTCATCTCCAGAGCGGCGCTGGTCGGCGGCGGATTCGCCTTCGCGGTCTCCCTGGGCGAGTTCGGGGCCACGCTCTTCATCGCCCGGCCGGACGTGCCAACCGTGCCCATCGCCATCTTTCGGCTGCTGGGCCAGCCGGGCGCGCTGAACTTCGCGCAGGCCATGGCCATGAGCACGATCCTGATGGTCCTCACGGCGGTGTCCGTGCTGCTCATCGAGCGCTGGCGCGGGCACGCAGCGACGGCCTTTTGATGCGCCAGGGGTCGGTCGCCGGATGTTGACGGTCGAGGGCGTGAGCCTGCGATACGGCGAACTTCAGGTACTCGACGCGATCGATCTGACCGTCGCGGACGGCGAGCTGGTGACGGTGCTGGGCCCCAGCGGCTCCGGCAAGTCCACGCTGCTGCGCGTGATCGCCGGCCTGGCGATCCCCGATCGTGGCTCCGTCCACTGGGATGGGCATGACCTGGCGAGGATCCCTGTCCACGAACGCGGCTTCGGCCTGATGTTCCAGGATTTCGCGCTCTTCCCCCATCGCGACGTGTTCGAGAACGTGGCCTTCGGGCTGCGGATGCAGGGCCGCGACTCGGTCCGCATCGCCGCGCGCGTCAGGGAGGTACTAGAGCTGGTGGGACTGCGCAAGATGGAGACCCGCACCGTCACGCGTCT
>JALZLQ010000131.1 GCA_030858605.1 Chloroflexota bacterium | reverse complement strand
GGCATCGCGGCGCTGGCGGAGCTTGGCGTAGTAGTGGTGCCGGTCACCGAGGCGCCCGTCACGGTAGAGGCACAGATGGCGTCCGGTGCCGCTCCCTTGGAGCGTGCCGCGGAGCGGGCCGCTCGGCTCGTGAGCATCGGTCGTGGCCGAGTCCGTGGCTGAGTCCGTGGCGCTGCCGGGCCCGCGGCCGGCGGCGAAACCCAAGCGCGTAGCGGGCATCCGTCGACGGAAGCGCAAGCCGGCCGAGCCGGCGCTGGCCTGGACACGCCGACTGGCTCGGTATCGACCCGGATTGGTCGATGACACCCGAGCCGCATTGCGTGAGATGTACGGCCCCAAGACGTGGCAGCGCGTGCACGATCCGACCAGTGAGCTCGTGCTGACGATCCTGTCGCAGAACAGCGCGGACATCAACGCGGAGAAGGCCTTCGATGCGTTGCGCACGCACTTCGCCCTGGACGCGGCACTCCCCTTTCGCGCGGACCGCCCGTCCCAGGCACTCCCACCGGGATCGTCCCGCGTGAATCGACCGGGCTGGGGCGGCTCCGGCATCGAGAGCGGGGCGTCACCGGACTGGTCGGCCGTGGAGAACGCGCCCATAGATGAGCTGATCGATGTCATCCGGCCCGGTGGCCTGGCGCCGCAAAAGGCGCCCCGCATCCAGGCCTCGCTGCGGGCGCTGCATGAGGCGCGCGGCGGCTACTCGCTGGAGTTCCTGGGGGAGCTGCCGCCGATGGAGGCCGTGGCCTGGCTCACGGCCATCGCCGGCATCGGCCGCAAGACGGCCTCGGTGGTGCTGCTCTTCTGTTTCGGGACGCCGCTGATGCCGGTCGACAGGCATGTGGAGCGGGTGGCCAAGCGCATCGGCTTGGTGCCACCAAAGGCGGACCTGCTGCTGTCCCACGACGTATTCCTGCACCTGCTCGAGCCGGACCAGATGTACGAGGGTCACGTCAACCTCATCACCCACGGCCGGCAGACCTGCCACGCCCGCAAGCCCGCCTGCGACCGCTGCGCCGTCGCGCCGCGCTGTCGTTATGTGAACCGCAAGGCACCATGACCCCCGGCCAGCGCTCGATCCTCCGACGCTCGCGGACCACGGACAGGCTGAAGCCGCGCGCCAGTGGTCCGCACCACGCATCAGAGCCCAGTGACGGCACTATCGTCACGAGCGAGCTTGGCCCGGCGAGCCTGGCGGTCCCGGGCATCGGCGGCCGTCGAATGAGCGTCGTTGACGACCGGATCGACGACGCTATCGTCGGATCGGCCGCCTCCGCGTCGAATCGGCCGTCCAGGAGCGTCTCAGGCCGTGGCGAGCCGATGGCATCGACGAGTTCCGGCGTGGTGACGATAGTGGCGTCGAGACGGACCACAACGAAACCTCGGCTGTCCGGGCGGCCCCTGGACAGCAGCGACGACGCGCTTGGCGGCCCAGTGACGATAGTGCCGTCAACCCGAGGCTCGACCACCAGCCGGCACACGAAGAGGAGCACGACGAGGCGCCGATCGCCCCGGGCCTACGTTGCCCCGCGCCTACGGAGATTACCCGCGCCACAGCAAGACACGATGGATGAGGAAAGGACAGCACGTGACGGAACTTCAGCAGCTCATCGATAGCTTCCTTGAGAATGAGTTCGAGACCTCACCGGTCCTCGCCTCCGGCCTGGGCCTGACCGAGTACGACCATCGCCTTGACGATCTCTCCGCGGAGTCGTTCGCCAAGCGAGACGCTGACGCCGCGGAGTGGCTGGCTCGCTTCGAGGCGGTGACTGACGATGGCCTGGACTCGGACGCCCTTATCGACCGAGACCTGGCCATCGCCATGCTTCGCGGCCGCACCATCACCGCCGACTGGCAGGGCTGGAAGCGCGACCCGCTGACCTACACGTCACCGGCGCTGGGCGGCCTGTTCGGGCTCTTCCTCCACCGCCTGCGCCCCGAGGACGAGCTGGTCGCTGCTGCCATCGCACGCCTGGAGCAGATCCCGCGCGCGCTCGAGCAAGGCCAGACCAACATCGACCCCGCGCTGGCGCATCCGCTCATCGTGGAACGCGGTCTCGCCTCGGCCAAGGCGGGCGGTCGCTACGTCCGCGACCTGCTGCCCAACGAAGTCGTCGACCCGGTGGCCCAGGAGCGGATGCGCGAAGCTGGCGCCAGGGCGGGCGAAGCGTTCGACGCCTGGGTCGAGCACCTCGACACCGTCCGGCAGGGGGCCACCGGCGAGTGGCGCTACGGCGAGGAGCGCTACACGCGGCTGCTACGAGAGAAGGAGGAGCTGCCCTACGACGCGCGGTCGCTGCGGGAGCGTGGCCAGGCCGAGTACGACCGTCTCGATGCGGAGATGCGCGCCCTGTGCCTGGAGGCGAAGGGCACGGAGGACTGGCGCACTGTGCTCCACGAGGCCAACGAGGACCATCCGCGTACGGAAGAGGAGATGCGCATCGCCTACGCCGACTGGACCGAGCGGTCCCGCCAGTTCCTCATCGAGACCGGCCTCGTGACGCTGCCCGATGGCGAGGACTGTGTCGTGGAGCCGTCGCCCGTGTTCCAGCGGCCGGTCATCGGTGTCGCCTCGTACATGAGCTCGCCCGCCTTCACGGACAAGCTGCAAGGCCACTTCTTCGTGCCCTTCGCGCCGGACGGGACCTCAGAGGAAGAGCTGCAGAAGCGCCTGGCCGCCAACAGTCACAGCTCCATCCCCACCACGTCCGTGCACGAGGCCTACCCCGGCCATCACTGGCACATCACCTGGAGCAAGATCCACGCTTCACGGATCAGACTGGTGCTAGGCACGCCCTACTTCAGCGAGGGCTGGGCGCTCTACGCAGAGCGCGTCATGCGCGAGCGCGGTTTCTTCACCGATCCCCTACAGGAACTCCAGCACCTGGAGGCGACGCTCTTCCGCGCGGCGCGCATCGTGGTCGACACCAGCCTGCACCTGGGCGACATGGACTACGAGCAGGGTGTCGCGTTCATGATGGAGAAGACCCCGCTGCCCGAGCCGACGGCACGAGCCGAGGTGGGACGCTACTGCTGGTGGCCCACGCAGGCCTCCGCGTATCTGACCGGTTGCCTGGAGATCTTGCGCATCCGCGAGCGCTATATGGCCGCTCGCGGAGTAGGTGATGTCCCGGCGGCGGAGGTGGACGTCTCGATCCTGCGCGAGTTCCACGACAGACTGGCCGCCAGCGGTCGGCTGCCCCTGGGCCTTGCCGAGCGGGCGGTGCTCGCGTAGCCCGGGAGGCTGTCGGGCCAGACGCCGTTACGTTCCTGCAAGGTACGGCGCGTCCCTGAGATGGCGGCCGACCCGTGGCATCGCTAGATTCTCCCCACGGACTTCGCGCTGAGCGCCGTCCGGACCGAAACCGATATCCCCGATGCACGGTGTCTGGTGACGGGACGCCGAGC